>NZ_CEZFMW010000041.1:0-26987 GCF_982993085.1 Thalassobacter sp.
CTTCGGGGGTGAGCTATATGCTCGAAAACCGGGAAACGATGCTGCAAATGTTTCCCGAACTGTTCAGTAAGCAAAAGGTCAAACGCGTCAGCGATTATCCCAAGAACCTGCGTGCCTCGCTCGAGGCCTCTGCGCCGCCCAATTGCAAAGGCCGGCCCTGTGTCGCGGTCCTGACGCCCGGCATCCACAATTCTGCTTATTTTGAACACAGCTTTTTGGCCGATCAGATGGGGGTGCAACTGGTTGAGGGGCACGACCTGCGGATTGTGGACGGGCATATTGCGATGCGCACGACCCGTGGGTTTAAGGTGATTGATGTGCTGTATCGCCGGGTCGATGATGATTTCTTGGACCCGCTGACGTTTCGTCCTGACAGCATGTTAGGGGTGCCGGGCATTATGGATGTCTACCGTGCAGGCAATATCACCATCGCCAATGCGCCGGGGACGGGGGTCGCCGATGACAAGGCGATCTATAGCTATATGCCGGATATTGTTGAGTTCTATACCGGCGAAAAAGCGATCCTTAAGAACGTGGAGACGTTTCGATGCTCGGAACCTGACAGCCTGAAATACACGCTCGAAAACCTCAAGGATTTGGTGGTCAAAGAGGTGCACGGTTCGGGCGGGTACGGCATGTTGGTGGGGCCTGCGGCCAGCAAGGCTGAGCTAGCGGCCTTTGCCGACAAACTACGCGCCAACCCCGCCAACTACATCGCGCAGCCGACACTGTCGCTGTCCACTGTGCCGATCTTCACCGAAGCAGGCCTTGCGCCGCGGCACGTGGATTTACGCCCGTTTGCGTTGGTCTCGCCCGAGCAGGTTAACATCGTGCCCGGCGGGCTGACGCGCGTTGCCATGACCGAGGGCAGCCTTGTTGTGAACTCCTCCCAAGGGGGCGGGACCAAGGACACTTGGGTGCTGGAGGATTGAGCAATGCTAGGTAAAACCGCCGGTGGTCTGTATTGGATGTTTCGCAACCTAGAGCGGGCGGAAAACACTGCGCGTTTGATTGAGGCGGGGTTTCGCATTGCCCTGACACGCTCGACTGATCCGGCGTCAGATTGGCGGTCGGTCATTGTGACGTCGGCGCAGCAGGCCGCCTATGAGGCCAAATGCCAGACCTATCAAAGCACGCAAGTGACCGAGTTTTTGCTGCGTGATCCCAGCAACCCCAGTTCAGTGATGAGCCTGATCAAGAATGCGCGGGACAATGCGCGCCTGACCCGCACGGCCATCACCTCTGAGGTGTGGGGCGCGGTGAATGAGACATGGATGCGGCTGTGTGATCAGCTGTCTGCGCCCGTGCTCGACACCGAATTGCCAAAGGTGCTGGCCAGTATCCGACGACAATCTGCGCTGGTGCGCGGCGCGCTGCATGGCACGATGTTGCGCAATGATGTGTATGATTTCTGCCGTCTCGGGACGTTTCTGGAACGGGCGGACAACACCGCGCGGATCGTGGATGTAAAATACCATGCCCTGTTGCCGTCACCGTCGTTTGTCGGCTCCAAGATGGATAACGTGCAGTGGGAGACGTTGTTGCGATCTGTCTCGGGGCATCGGGCGTTTCGATGGGGCGGTGATGGCGAATACAACGCCGCCAAAATCGCGAACTTTCTGATTTTGGATCGGCGGATGCCGCGGTCTTTGGGGTATTGCGCGGACAATCTGGTCGATAACCTGACCTACATTTGTGACCAATACGGGCGGGAAACCGAAAGCCTAGAACGCGCGCATGCCATCGATAGCCGCCTGCGCGGGCGCGATATCCATGAAATTTTCGATGAGGGCCTGCACGAATTTCTCAGCACGACCTTGGTGCATCTGGGGGAATTGGGGCTTCAGATCGAAAAAGACTATAGGTTCTTTGAATAATGCAACTCTTTGTCACGCACGCCACGCACTACAGCTATGACACACCCGTTGTGTATGCCCTGCAAAAGGCTCGGCTGCGGCCTTCGGGGTCCAAGTTGCAAGAGATTGAGGCATGGGACCTGACGGTAGAGGGCGGCAAGATTGAGGCCGGGTACCGTGACCACTACGGCAACAACGTGGATTTGATAAGTGCAGAGCCGGGGACGCAGTCGTTAGTGATTACGGCGCAGGGCACGATCAACACCCATGATTTGGCGGGGGTTTTGGGGCCCGTCTATGGTCGTGCGCCGCTGTGGCATTTTCAGCAGATCACGCCGGTAACGCATTTGACCGATGATGTGGCTGCCCCCTTTCTCAGGGTGTTAAGCGCGGCCCAAAACCCGCTAGAGGGGGGGCATGCGCTGTGCCATGAAATCTTGAGCAAGGTCACCTATGACACCGACAAGACCCACGCCGCCACAACCGCCCAAGAGGCCATCGCCATCGGTCACGGCGTGTGTCAGGATCACAGCCATATTTTCATCGCAGTGGCGCGCCAAGCGGGGTATCCCGCGCGCTACGTGAGCGGGTATTTACGCATCGATGGTCGGGTGCATCAGGATGCAAACCACGCTTGGGCCGAAATACATGTGCCGGACCTGGGGTGGGTCGGGTTCGATGTGTCCAACGGGATCAGTCCGGATGACCGCTATGTGCGGTTGGCGGTGGGTCGTGATGCGCGGGACGCTGCGCCTATTTCGGGCCTGCGGATGGGTAAGGGTGGCGAAGAGTTAATGGTTTCTTTGCAGGTGCAGCAGTAGAAAGCCTATCAGGCAGTAATACAGGATACGTCGCATGACATATTGCGTGGGCATGAAGCTCGATAGGGGGCTGGTTTTCATGTCGGATACCCGCACGAATGCGGGGGTGGATAATATCTCCTCTAGTCGGAAAATGTTCAATTGGACCGTTCCGGGGGAGCGAAGCATCACCATTATGACTGCGGGCAATCTGGCCACAACGCAGGCGATGATTTCTTTGTTGCAAGAACGATCAGAGGCCGCTGAAAACCGCGCGCCCGGTATTTTGCAGCAGCCCACCATGTTTCAAATTGCACGGCTTGTGGGCAGCACGCTCAAGGAAGTGATCCTAGACAGTGCGGCTGAAGGCCCCGAAAGCGCGGATACTTTTGCCGCATCCGTAATCGTGGGTGGCCAAATACGCGGCGGGCAGCCGACTATTTTTCTGGTGTACCCGGAGGGGAATTTTATCGAAGTGACCGCCGATGCGCCGTTTTTCCAGATTGGGGAAACCAAGTACGGCAAGCCTATCCTTGTGCGCGCCTATGACCCGACACTCGACTTTCCAGAGGCGTTGAAGCTGTTGTTGGTGTCGTTCGATTCAACAGTGAAGGCCAACATATCCGTCGCGCCGCCGTTTGATGTGACGATCTACAAATCCGACAGTTTTGAAGCGGGCCAAGAGATGCGGATCAATTACGAAGATCCGATCTATCAGTCGATTTCGCAGGGCTGGGGCGATGCGCTGCGGTCCGCTTTGGATCAGTTGCCGAACTATCCGGTTGAGGAATAGAGGCGCTGTCCCGAACCGGTGTTCCGGCTTGGGGCAGCGTGTGTTTATTCCGCCGGGGCGGCCTTGGCGTTTATGTCCACCGCATCGCGGGAAGGCGCTGACAGCACCAACCGTAACAGTGGCGGCACGGTCAATAGCGTCAAGAAAGCGGACATAGACAGCCCGCCCACGACCACTGCTCCAAGGCCGCGATACAGCTCGGACCCAGCACCGGGGAACACGACCAGCGGCATCATCCCACAGATCGACGTCAGCGTAGACATAAAGATCGGTCGGATGCGGTTGCGCGTGGCCTCCTCAATGGCGTCGATGGGTGGCATTCCGTCTTCGCGCAGGTGGTATAGCGATTGGTGGACGATCAGGATTGCGTTGTTCACCACGATCCCGACCAGAATAATGAAGCCCAAAAGCGTCAGCATGTCCAACGGCTGCGTACCCACTAGGTTCAACAACGCGAGGCCGCCCACACCCCCGGCTGCCGCCACAGGCACCGAGATCATTACGACCAGCGGCAGAACAAAGCTTTCGAACAGGATCGCCATGACGAGGAACACGATCACCAGCGCGATCGCGAGGTTGATCTGGATGGCGTTCCACGTCTCGGACAGGGCATCGGCGCTGCCAGAAACGCCCAAGCGTACGCCGGGTGGCAGGCCACGTGCCTCAAGGGCTGCGATGACTTCGGTCTCTAGCAACTCTACCGCTGCCTCAAGGGGCAGCGCGTCGGAGGGACGGATTTCAAGCGTTACGGTACGCAGCCGGTCCAAGTGGCGGATTTCGGTGGGGCCAGCGGTGACGCGGACCTCAGCCAGTTCGGACACGGGCACGATCTGCCCCGAGGGCGTGACGACCGGAAAATCACCCACGTCCTGTGTGCGCAGGCCCGATAGGGCATCTTCATCGCCCTTGAGCGTCAGATCGAGGCGTCGGTTGCCGACGCTGATTTCCGCCACGCGCAACCCGTCGTTATAGGCATCAACCGTTGCCGCAAGATCCTGCGTGGTTAGCCCCGCATCCGCAAGACGGACCCGATCAGGCAAAAGCCGAACTTCGGGGGCGCCCAGTTCTAGGCCGGGGATGGGCCGGAACTGGTGCCCGTCAGAGCGTGGTAACAGCCCCGAAACCAGTCCTGCCGCTTGGCCTGCGACGCTCAGGATATCCTCCAGTTCATCGCCGGAGATATTAAGCTCAATGGTGCGGCCGCCCCCCACACCCCGACCGAACAGCGACGGTTGGGTCATAAACCCAAACGTGCCGGGTTCGGCGAAAATGGGTCGCGACAGCACCGGGATGACCTCTGCCACGCGGGTGCCATCTACGGCGGCGGCCCCGACAAAACTGTTGCCGGGGGTTGCCACGAAGAAGAACGATTGAAGGGCAGGGGTGCCGTCCTCAAGCTGGGTCGCGGGGCGGGCCTGCCACATGGGTTCGGCCACGGCCTCAATGCGCTGGGCGATGGTTTCGGTCGTGTCCAGATTGTAGCCGGGGGGCGGGATGATCAGGCCAAAGACGAGGTTCCGGTTGCCCTCAGGCAGGTATTCGAGCTTGGGCAAGAAGGTGATCGCAGCCAAGGTCGCGCCCGTCGCGATTGCGCCCACCATGATCAAACCGGCCACACGGAACCGCACGGTTAGCCGGACATAGGCCATGATCATCCACGAAAACGCGCGGCCAAAATGGTCGATCCCCGGTAGGGGCATTGGCTTGGTGTTGCTGCCCGAAAGTAGCCGACTTGAGAGCGCGGGGATAACCGTCACGGCCACCACCAGCGAAAGCAGGACGGACACCGAAATCGCCACGGCGATATCGCGGAACAACTGCCCTGCCTCTAGCTGCATCACGAGGATAGGGATGAACACCATGACCGTCGTCAGGGCCGATACAAGGATCGCGCCCCAGACCTGACGCGCGCCCTCGTAGGCCGCTTCAAATCGGGATTTGCCTTGTTCGCGCAGGCGGTAGATGTTTTCGAGCACGACAATCGCGGCGTCTACAATCATGCCCACAGCAAAGGCGATCCCGGCTAGTGAAATCACGTTGAGCGTACGCCCCGTGGCCGCCATCGCGACGAAGGTTGCCACGATGGACACCGGGATCGCGAGGCTGATGACCAGCGTTGCCCGTGGGGATCGTAGGAACAGCAGCAGCACCATGGCCGCTAGCAGGCCGCCGACCCAGATGTTTTGCGTCACCAGATCGATGGCGCCTTCGATGTAGATGGTCTCGTCATAGACTTGTTCCATCAGAAGGTTGTTGTCCGCAACGGGGCCTGCCTCCAGATCGGCCAAGACGTCCTTTACGGCCTCCATCGTTGCAATCACGTTGGCGCCTTGTTCGCGCACAATGTTGAAGGCCAGCGCGGGTTCACCCCGAAACCGCAAGCGCGCGGTCGGCTCCTTGTAGGAAAACCCGACATCGGCGACTTCGCTGACCGTGACGCGGCCCAAGGCCCCTGTTGTGCCAAGGCTGGCGCTGCGCAAAACGACGCTTTCGATGGCCGCAATGGTGTTGAGGTTGCCGTCAGCACGCACGACATAGCGGCGCTTTCCCTCATCCACATCGCCAGCAGAGAGCGAGATGTTTTCCGCGCGCAAGCGGTTGACGACTGCGGGGATGGTCAGGCCAAACCGGGCCAATTCCTCGGGGCGGATCACGATTTGCAGCTCGCGCGAAACGCCGCCAAAGACGTTGACGGTAGACACCCCATCAACGCGTTCGACCCGTTCTTTTAGGACGTCTTCGACGAAATCTCCATAGGTCGACATCAGGCGCGTGTTGCCTTCGGCGGCGCGCAGGATGACCCATGCGATGGGGCTATCGTCCGAGCCGGAAGTGTTGAGCGTCGGCTCACCGGCTTCTGCCGGATAGCCCCCCACACGGTCGAGCCGGTTTGACACCAACAACAAGATGTCGCCCATATCCGAGCCGACCGCGAATTCCAGCGTGACCTCTGCCTGCCCGGTCCGGGATCGGCTGGTCATCGTTTCGAGACCTTCAAGCCCGCGGAATGCATCCTCCTGGAGGTTGACGATTTCACGCTCAACTTCTGCGGGGGCAGCACCTGGCCAACTGGTTTCGACCACGACCACGGGTTTGCGAACATCTGGGGCCAGCTGAACCGGGATGCGGCTAAGGGCAAGCGCCCCGAACAGCACGGCCATGATGACAACGGCAACGACCGCGATGGGGCGTTGAATAGACGCGCGGATCAGATCCATGGGTTCTTATCCTTGGTTGTCTGTTGTTTCGGCGTCTGCCGTAGGGGGGGGCGCGTTGGTTGACATGATGCTTTGCCCCGGCCGCAGGCGTTCATTGCCGCGCACGACGACCTGATCGCCGGGTGCGAGACCCGACAGAACCTCAAACCCGCCGGCCATCGCGGCACCAATATCCACGGGGCGTGGTTGTGCGGTGCCGTCGGCGTTCACAAATACCATCCATCCGCCCGCGCCTTGCACCAATGCGTCTTTGGGGACCGAGACGACCTCACGCGGGGCGCTGACGGGAATGTCCAGCGTGACGGTCTGGCCCACGGCGATGGTCACGTCGGGTTGCGTGACCTCAAACCGGACGGGCCGGGTGCGGGTGGCCGCGAATTCCGTTGGTAGAATGGCACGCAGGGTGACCTCTAGGCTGCCGCCCACATCTGTGCTGGCAGACACTGGTTGGTCGGATTGCAGCGCGCTGATGAAGCGTGCGGGCACGTTGGCCTCTACCTCCATTGCGCCGATATCAAGCAGCGTGACCACTTGGCTGCCCAGCGAAATGAACTGCCCGACCTCGGTGTTAACCTCTAGGACGACGGCGTCAAAAGGCGCGCGTATGATCGCGTTGTCAAAGGCGTATTGGGCTTGGCTGCGTGCAACTTCGGCGGCGCGCAGGCGGGCCTGCGCCTCGGCGCGGGTGGCGACGGCTTCGTCAAAATCGCTCAACCGATCTTCGAGTTGTGCCTGCGAGATATTGGCATTCTCGCGCAGGGTTTCGGCCCGGCGTAGGGCGCGTTGGGCCCGGTCGACGCGGGCCTCGGCCACACCGACGCCGGCCGCGGCAATACCTGCTTCGGCTTCGGCTTGGCCGATCTGGAGGCTCAGCAATTCTGTATCTAACTGCGCAAGAATCTCACCGGCGGTGACATGTGCGCCGACCCTCGGTGGGACGCTTTCGACCACGCCTGCGACCCGCGCGGCAACCGCGCTTTCGCGGCCCGACACAACTTGGCCAAACACGGCAATCGTGTCCGAACTGGTCTGTAGTGCAACATCCGCAGTTTCGACCATGGCGGGCCGTCCCTGCGCCAGCGTGACCGCAGGCAGGGTGCTGATGAATGCCAAAGTGGCCAATAGTTTGAATGCGCGCATGTCTAAGTCCTTGTTTGCGGGCGGTTCACCCCGTCCGGCTCGTCATCACATAGCGCGATCTAGTGGCAAACCCAACGCACATGGATGAACAGAGGACTGCGCGTGGCTGCGCAGTGTCAGCTGGTGCTAGCTGCCTGAAAAAGGGGCGGATTGCTTACCTTGCCCTCAGTCCTGATGGGGGGCGAGCAGAGGGTGCATTTGACGGGATTTATAAAATTGAGTGTTTTAGTATGGAATGCTTGACAGGCTCGCGAGATTGAGTAATTGACTGTATTAGTCGGAATAAGGAAAGACCCATGACATTTAAATCCACCGTCTCTGTTTTCACGCTTGCGATGGTCGCAATGACCGGTACGCCAAGCGTTGGTTTCGCCGAGGGCGAACTGAACCTTTATTCGTCGCGCCACTACGACACCGACGAGCGTCTGTATTCGGATTTTACCGACGCCACGGGCATTGAGATCAACCGGATCGAAGGCAAGGCCGACGAGTTGATCACCCGGATGCAGGCAGAAGGTGCGAATTCACCGGCCGATATCCTGCTGACCGTCGATACCTCGCGGCTGGAGCGGGCCAAGGCCGCCGGTGTGCTGCAATCCATCGAAAGTGCTTCGCTAGAGGACCGCCTGCCGGATTATCTGCAGGACAGTGACAACCAGTGGTTCGGGTTTTCACAGCGCGCGCGGATCATTTTCTATGACAAAGCGGACGTTCAGAACCCACCCAAATCATACCTTGATCTGGCCGACCCCGCGTATGAGGGCATGGTGTGCCACCGCTCCTCGACGAACG
This sequence comes from Thalassobacter sp., assembly GCF_982993085.1. Classification (NCBI taxonomy): domain Bacteria; kingdom Pseudomonadati; phylum Pseudomonadota; class Alphaproteobacteria; order Rhodobacterales; family Roseobacteraceae; genus Thalassobacter; species Thalassobacter sp. Next base: position 8,600 of record NZ_CEZFMW010000041.1, read on the forward strand.
TGTATTCGCAGACCTTGATGGGCGCGATCATCGCCAACCATGGCGAAGAGGCGGCGCAGGAATGGGCGGCTGGCTTTGTGAATAACTTTGCCCGTGATCCGCAGGGTGGTGATACCGATCAGCTTCGTGGGCTCGTCTCGGGTGAATGTGATATCTCCATCTCGAACACCTATTATTTCTCCCGCGCGTTGCGCCGCGATGTGGATGGGCTGAATGCGGAGGCGCTGGCCAACATTGGCTGGGTGTTCCCGGCGCAGGATGCCGAAGGCGCTCATATGAACCTTTCAGGTGGCGGGGTGGCCGCACACGCACCGAACCGTGAAAACGCGATCAAGTTCCTCGAATACCTCGCGAGCGATCAGGCGCAGCAGTACTTTTCAGCCGGGAATGATGAGTATCCGGCGGTGCCGGGTGTGGAGCTAAGCACGTCGGTTGCCGCACTTGGAATCTTTAAGCCCGATGATCTGCAAGCTTCTGAGATCGCGGCGAATGTGCCCAAGGCTCAGGCTATTTTCAACGCGGTTGGCTGGGAATAAATCTAGTCAAATTGCAAGTCAAAGGGCGTGCCGCTGGGCGCGCCCTTTTTGGTTTGGGTCTAGGTGGCTTTATGCGTTGTCGCGGGCGACGCGTCGACACAGCAACACCACCGGGATCAAGCCCAGAAGAGCGATCATCAGGCTGGGTACTGCCGCGCCTTGCAGACGTTCGTCTGAGGCGAGGCGATAGGCCTGCACCGCAAGCGTGTCATAGTTGAAGGGCCGCATGATGAGCGTAGCTGGTAGTTCTTTGATCACATCCACAAACACGATGAGGGCAGCGGTGAACAGGCTGGGTGCGATGATCGGCGCGTGTACCCGGCGCACCAGCCCACCAACCCCCTGGCCAAGGACCCGCGCGGCGGCGTCCATATTGGGGCTGACCGCAGAAATACCGCCCTCGTACGACCCAAGCGCAGCCGCCATAAAGCGGATCAGATAGGCGAGGATCAGCACCCAGATAGACCCGGTGAACAACAGACCTGTAGAGACATCAAAGGTCGCCCGCATCCATGCATCCAGAGTGTTGTCAAAGGCCGCAAAGGGCACCAACAGCCCCACGGCGATCACCCCTCCGGGCACCGCATACCCCAACCGCGCTATATAAAGGGCAGCACCCGTCAAGCGCGTGGCCTTGATCCGGTGGACGGATCCCAACACGATCGCCCCTGCCACCGTCAGTAGTGCCGCAATAGTCGCGAGCGTCAGTGTGTTTTGGACAAAGCCGATGTAGCGGCGGCTAAAAATGTTCTGTTCAGACCCGATGGCCATTGTCGTCAGCGTAATGACCGGGATCACAACGCCCAGCACGACGGGCAGCAGACAAAGCGTCATCGCCCCCCATTTTCCGGTGCCTGTCAGTTGTATCCGGACCATCGCTTCTTGGCGGCGGCCGTTGTTGTAACGCACGTTGCCCCGGCTGTAGCGTTCCAGCATCGCGAGTAGCAGGGCAAAGGCCAGTAACCCCAGAGCCAACTGCGCGGCGGCAGCGCGGTCGGCTAGCGTGAACCAACTGGTATAGATACCGGTGGCAAAGGTCTGGACGCCAAAATAGGCGACGGTGCCAAAGTCCGCGATGGTTTCCATTGTGGCAAGCATGACCCCCGCCGCAATGGCGGGCCGGGCAAGCGGCAAACAGACTGAGAAGAACGCGCCCGTAGGTGTGCGCCCCAGTGCGCGGGCCGCGTGGAATGTCGTGGCGCTTTGGCCCATGAACGAGGCGCGCGCCAAAAGGTAGACATATGGATACAGCACCAGCGTCAGCATGAGTGCCGCCCCCCCGATAGAGCGGATTTCGGGGAACCAATAATCCCGCGGCCCCCAGCCGAACATGGCCCGCAAAGTGGTTTGCACGATGCCCGGGTGATCGAGGATATGCGTATAGGCGTAGGCGAGCACATAGGCCGGAAAGGCAAGCGGGATCACCAGTGCGATTTCGCATAAACGGCGTCCAGGGAAGTCGGTCATCGTGACCAGCCACGCCGCCCCCGCGCCCAAGCAGGCCGTGCCAAAGGCCACGCAGATGACCAGTATCAAGGTTGCGGATGCGTACCGGCCCAGCACCGTATTGCTCAGTTGTTCTAGCGTGTCGAATGAACCGGAGAATGCCGCGAGCAAAACCGCCACGTGCGGCAACAGGCACAAAAGCGCGATCACACTTGCGGTGATGACAAAGAAGCGTCCGGATAGGAAAGCGGCCAAGGCGAGCTCCGTCAAATTGGGTTCTGGGGTTGATACCCCGATGCTGCCTGACAGAAAAGCTAAGAAAAAGGGCCGCCCCCTGAAGGGACGGCCCAAAAGCGTGGTATGCGGTGCGCTTATACCAGGTCGAAACGATCCGCGTTCATGACCTTGGTCCATGCGGCGACAAAGTCTGCGACCAGCTTGGGCTCACCATCACTGGCGCCGTATACTTCGGCCACAGCCCGCAGTTGCGAGTTGGAACCAAAGACCAGATCGACGGCGGTGCCGGTCCATTTGGCAGCACCTGTTGCGCGATCTTTGCCGGCATAGGCGGTATCGCCGGTTTTGGTCCACTCGGTGCCCATATCGAGGACGTTGACGAAGTAGTCGTTCGTCAGCTGTCCTTTGCGGGCGGTGAACACACCATGATCAGAGCCGTCGTAGTTGGCACCAATCGCACGCATGCCGCCGACCAGTGCGGTCAGCTCGGGCGCGTTCAGACCCAGCAGTTGTGCACGGTCCACCATCAGTTCCGCAGGGGCGCGGGTCTGGCTGGCGGCGACGTAGTTGCGCATCGCGTCCGAGCGCGGCTCAAGCCAGCCGTAGCTGTGCGTGTCCGTCATCTCTTGGGTGGCGTCGGTGCGGCCCGGTGTGAAGGGCACCGTGACGTCGTGACCTGCGTCCTTGGCGGCTTTTTCCACTGCGGCGGAACCGGCCAGCACGATCAGATCAGCCATGGATACTTTGGTGTCGCCCTTGGCGTCAAAGTCCGCTTTGATCCCTTCGAGAACGTCCAAGACCTTGGACAATTCGGCGGGGTTGTTGACTTCCCAGTCCTTGGCAGGGGCCAAACGGATGCGTGCGCCATTGGCCCCACCACGTTTGTCGGAACCGCGGAAGGTCGAGGCCGAAGCCCATGCCACACGGGTCATTTCCTGCACGCTAAGGCCGGATTCGAGCAGTGCTGCCTTGAGGTCTGCGACGTCTGCGTCCGACACCAAGGGGTGCGTGACAGCGGGAACCGGGTCCTGCCATGGCTGCGGCTCTGCGGGCACAAGGGGGCCAAGGCCACACTCATAGGGGCCCATGTCGCGGTGGGTCAGCTTGTACCATGCGCGGGCAAAGGCGTCCGCAAAGGCGGCTGGGTCCTTGTGGAAACGCTCCGAGATTTCGCGGTAGGCGGGGTCGGTGCGCAAGGCCAAGTCGGCGGTGGTCATGATCGGCGCGTGACGCTGTGCTGCGTCGTGTGCGTCGGGCACGATGTCGCCGGCAGCTGGGTCGGTTGGGATCCACTGGTGTGCACCCGCGGGTGAGGACGACAGCGTCCACTCATAGCCGAGCAGAATGTCAAAGTAGTCGTTGTCCCACACGATTGGGTTACGCGTCCATGCACCCTCGATGCCGGAGGTAATGGTGTGCACGCCTTTGCCGCTCTCGTAGGAGTTCGACCAACCGGTTGCCATGGCTTCCAGTGGTGCGCCCTCAGGCTCGGGGCCGACATACTGGCCTGGATCAGCAGCGCCGTGTGCCTTGCCAAAGGTGTGACCACCGGCAACCAAAGCAACGGTTTCTTCGTCGTTCATCGCCATTTTCAGGAAGGTTTCGCGCACGTCGTGGGCCGATGCCTGTGGGTCTGGGTTACCCATAGGGCCTTCGGGGTTCACATAGATCAGGCCCATTTGCACGGCACCTAGGGCACCAATCAGTTCACGCGGGTCGTTATAACGCTCTGTGTCGTCGCCCAGCCATTCGGTCTCGGGGCCCCAATAGATGTCTTCCTCGGGCTCCCAAATATCAGCGCGACCACCAGCGAAACCAAAGGTTTCAAAGCCCATGGATTCGAGTGCTACGTTGCCTGTCAGGATCATCAGGTCGGCCCAGCTGAGGCTTGCGCCGTACTTTTGCTTGATCGGCCACAAAAGGCGGCGGGCTTTGTCGAGGTTGCCGTTGTCGGGCCACGAGTTCAACGGTGCGAACCGCAAGTTGCCTGCGCCCGCGCCACCGCGACCATCGCCCACGCGGTAGGTCCCGGCAGAGTGCCACGCCATCCGGATGAAGAACGGGCCGTAGTGGCCGTAGTCTGCGGGCCACCAGTCTTGGCTGTCGGTCATCAGCGCGTGCAGGTCGGCGCGAACCGCATCCAGATCAAGCGATTTGAATGCTTCAGCGTAGTTAAAATCGGCGCCCATGGGGTCGGGCGTTTTGCCTTGTTGGTGCAGAACCTTGAGGTTCAACTGGTTTGGCCACCAATGCTGGTTCGCGGTCGAACCTGTGGCGCTTGTGTTGTGCATCACCGGGCATTTGCCAGCGCTGTCTACGGGGGCTCCATCCATGGAAACTCTCCAAATCTGTTGGTTAAAGGTGACGGCGTCTAAGCAGCAATCAAGCCGTCTTGGAATTATTCTAACATCTGAGGTAAATCAGGGGAACTTGTTTTATCTGATAATAGTGATAAGAATTTCTGATGATTAACTTGACGCTCAAACAGCTTCGCTATTTGGATGCCCTCGCTGCACAGGGGCATTTTGGCCGTGCGGCTTCGATCTGTGCTGTGTCACAGCCCGCGCTGTCTATGCAGATCAAAGAATTGGAGGACAGCCTTGGCCTTGCGCTTGTGGAACGCGGCGGGCGGCAAGTGCGGCTGACGGAATTTGGGGCACGGTTTGTGGCCAAAGCCCGCGAGGTGCTTGCACAGGTCGAAGACATGGGCGAGATGGCCCGCGCCGCCCAAGACCAGCTTATGGGGCGTTTGCGGCTGGGCGTGATTCCCACCATTGCGCCCTATCTGTTGCCGCAGGTGATGACCGCGCTGGGCCGCAGTCATGCGGGGCTGGACCTGCATGTGCGTGAAACACAAACGCACCGACTGTTGGCGGATGTTGAGGCTGGGTTGCTAGAGGCGGCGATTGTCGCCCTGCCGGTGTCTGAGCCGGGGCTGACAGAGGTCGCATTGTTCGACGAACCCTTTGTCCTTGTGCGCCCAGGGGCAGAGGCTGGCCGCCCCGTACCGGACGCCCAGGCGATGGCCGAAATGCGCCTGCTGCTGTTGGAAGAGGGGCATTGTTTTCGCGACCAAGCGCTTGAGTTTTGTGGCCTGAGCGGTGTGGGGCGTGAGGCGCTGGATGCCTCATCGCTGTCGACGCTGGTGCAAATGGTCGATGCGGGCATTGGCGTTACGCTATTGCCGGAAATGGCGGTGCGGCTGGAAACCCGGTCAACGCAGGTGGATGTCACGGTCTTTTCTGGCGCGCAGCCACCAACCCGAACCGTTGGGATGGTGTGGCGCAGGTCCAGCCCATTGGCCGCGCAGTTGCACGATATTGCACAGGTTGTTCGGGTCGCGGCCCTGAACTAGGCGCGCGCAGCCACGCCGAACAACCCACCCATGTGCCGTGTCGCGACCCGTTGCACCACGATCAACGCGATGACCCAGCCCGAGGCCACGGCCGTCGCGATGCCGAACCAAACGCCCCAAACGTCAAAGCCCATGGCCCCCACGAACAGCCAGATGAAAGCCGCCACGCCGAACCCTTGACGGTAGAGGCTGATCCACAGGGTGTAGACGGGTTGCTTAAGTGCCTGAAGGATCGAGTTGATGGAAAACAGCATCATGTAGATCGGGAAGAGAATGGCATCGACCTTGAGATAGCTTGCGCCGACCGCGATCACCTCTGGGTCGTCCGAGAAAAGCGACACAAAGTAAGCCCCGCCAAACCACAGAGTTGGGGTCGCGATGACAGTCATCGCAAAGCCGAGCTTCCAGCAATAGAACAACGCGTCGCGGACGCGGTCGTGGTGCCCGCCACCAAAGTTCTGCCCCGCGATGGGCAAGAGCGCGCCGGTCATCCCGAGAACAGGCAAAAGCAAGATCTGCTCAATCCGGAGGCCCACGCCGTAGGCTGCAATTGCGCTTTCACCAAAACCCTTGAGTGCGAATTGCACCACGAAGCCTGAGACGAACATTACCATCATAGCGGTAGAGGACGGCAAGAGCTGCGATGTGATGGCGCGGAAACGGGACATATCAGGGGCAAAAGCCGCGCGGGTGATGCCTTCGAAAATCTCAAGCTGTGACACGCGGTAAAGGATCCAGACCATCACACCGGTTTGGCTAAGCACGGTTGCAATCGCGATCCCGTTAAAGCCAAAGCCCAGCGTAAACATCAAAAGCGGGTTGAGCACGATGTTGGCCACGAAGGCGACCATCAATGCGCGCTGCATCGAAACGGTGTCGCCATGCGCCTGAAGAATGCCGTTCGCCCCATAGGACATGAAAAACCCCGGCAGCGAAAAGATCAGGACGTAAAAATAGCCCATCGCCGCATCGCGGTAGCCGCCCGGCTCGGACACGACCGTGATCAGGGCGGGGCCTACGAAATACGCCACACCCATCAGGATTGCTGTGGCGATAACGCCATAGGTGATCCCTTGGGCGGCGATGGCGCGGGCGTCGTCTGTGTTCTTGGCGCCTTTCGCGTTTGAGACAAGCGCGCTCATGGCGGAGCTGAGGCCAAAGCCGATGGCCATAAAGACGAAAAACGCTTGGAACCCGATGGCCAACCCGGCCTGCGCTTCGGTCGAGAGCATCCCTGCGTAAAACACATCGACCACGTTATAAAGCGTGGCAAACAGCATCCCCATGGCCGCAGGCACGGCCAATCGCCAAAAGTGGCCCGACATTGGGCCCTCGGTTAGGTCGTATTCGCGACGGTTCTTCATTGCTCGGCTGCTTGCATTTTACGCTCCAGCCAGCGGACACCCGCAGAAACGATAAGGATCAAAATCAAATATTCCACCACAAGGATCGTGTAAATTTCGAGCGGTCGATAAACGCTTACGGACAACTCATTCGCCTTGCGGGTCAGTTCCTGCATGCCAATGACCGACACAAGCGACGACATTTTGATCATATAGACGAATTGATTGCCCAAGGCGGGCAGGATGCGGCGGATGGCTTGGGGTAGGATCACATAGCGCATCGTATCGCGGTAGTTGAGCGAGATGGACTGCGCCGCCTCATACTGGCCGCGCGCAACTGACTGGATGCCTGCGCGAAAAATCTCGGCCTGAAACGCGCTGTCCGATAGCGCGAGGGCGAGGACACCGGCCCAAAAAATCGTCAGGTTAATGCCCGACACGACAGGCAGCCCGTACCAAACCCATAGGATGAGGACGAGGATCGGGACGGCACGGACCAGCTCAACATAGGTGCGGTTGACCCCGCGCCAGCCCCGGTGTTTCGACAGGCCCGGCAGGGCGATCAACAGCCCGATTACCACGGAAAAACAGATCGCCGTCAGCGAAAGGGCAATGGTCCAATACGCACCGGAGGCCAAGAATTTGAGGTTGTTCCAACCGGTCGTCGTGGTCGGATCGATAATGTACCAGCCCCAGTTGGCGCCGCCGCATCCCGTTAACAGCAGCAGGGGAACGAGAAGGAAAATACGGTTCATGACGCGCCCCTAATGATTGAGGATTTGATTGAGAAAAGTGGCGAAACGCTCTGATTTGGGCGCTTTGAACACTTGCTCGGGGGGGGCCGACTTCGACGATTTCGCCTTTGTCCATGAACACCATGGTGTCCGCGACTTTGCGCGCAAAGCCCATTTCGTGCGTGACCACGATCATCGTCATACCGGACCGCGCCAGTTCGACCATTACATCCAAGACTTCGGCGATCATTTCGGGATCAAGGGCTGAGGTCGGCTCATCGAATAGTAGAATGCGAGGCTCCATGCACAGGGACCGAGCGATGGCCACGCGTTGCTGTTGGCCGCCAGACAGTTGGCGCGGCAGCTTGTTAGCCTGATCGGGGATGCGCACACGCTCTAGGTATAGCATCGCGCGGGCCTCGGCTTCTTCCTCGCTTAGGCCCAAGGCGCGCCGCGGCCCCAGCGTGAGGTTTTCAAGCACAGTCAGATGCGGAAACAGGTTGAACTGTTGAAACACCATCCCAACGGTGCCGCGAATGTGATCAAGTGTTTTGTCGCTTAGCGTGACACCATCCACCACGATATCGCCGGTTTCATGGGCCTCAAGGCGGTTGATGCAGCGGATCAAGGTCGATTTGCCGGACCCGGAGGGACCACACACCACAACACGCTCACCTTCCTTAACGGAAAGAGAAACGTCCTTGAGCGCTTGAAAATCATCAAAAAACTTGGAAACGCCCTGCATCGAAATGAGGGGCGCCTGTGCGGCATCGGGCATGGAGGGTCTTTCTGGCTCGTGTCAGATTTTTATAAACTATAGTGTCATAAAAATTAGACACCACTGGGCATTTCTTTCCTTGAGTGGCAAACTATGTCCCAATCATCAAACAGGAAGGTATCCCGATGACTTTTTTCAAAACCACCGCGACGATTGTCGCACTGGCCGCGAGCACCGTGGCCGCGCACGCACAATCCGTCTTGCAGGAAATCCTGTCGGAGGGCGTGCTAAAGGTCGGCACAACGGGTGACTGGAACCCGATGACCATGCGCGACGTAGCCACAAATAGCTACACTGGCTACGATATCGACGTGATGACACAACTCGCCGCCGATTTGGGTGTCGAGATCGAATTCGTCCCCACAGACTGGAAAACGCTGGTCGCAGGTGTGACTGCTGGTCAATACCACATCACAGGCTCCGCGTCCGTATCGCCGGCCCGCGCAAAGGCCGCAGGCTACTCAAGCAGCTATTTCTCACTTGCGACGGTGCCACTGACGCTCAAGGAAAACGCAGGTCGTTTTTCTGAGTGGGAAGATCTCAATCAGGCAGACGTCAAAGTCGCCGCGACCTTGGGCACCACGCAAGAGCAACAGGTCAAAGCGTTCTTTCCGAACGCCGAGCACCGGATCGTCGAAGCCCCCGCCCGTGACTTCCAAGAAGTTCTTGCCGGTCGCGCAGATGCCAACATCACCTCTAACGTAGAGGCCAACAAACTGGTCGCACAGTACGACCAGTTGATGATTGTGCCCGTGTCCCAGGGGCGCGCGCCAACCCCCATCGCGATGCTGATGCCACAGGCTGATCAGGTCTGGATCAACTACGTCAACACATGGATCACGCTCAAGCAAGAGCAGGGGTTCTTTGACGAACTGGGTGTGAAATGGCAGCTTTTGGCTGAATAATTCTCGACCAATCTTAGAAAAGGCCGTCCTTTGGGGCGGTCTTTTTTATGCAATTGACCACAAATGCACGGCCTGCAATCGCTACATTTTTCTCATACTGGGACGCGGGCAAAACCGTGCTAATTCTGCCCAAGCACCTGTTCGGAGGCTCTATGCTCATTATCTACAATGTCCCCGTTTCGACCTACACTGCCAAGCTGCGGGTCACACTGCGCCACAAGGGCCTCGCGTGGAAAGAACTGCCCCCACCCGGCGGTTATGGTTCGGCGGAATACAAAGCCATCGTGCCTTCCGGCAATATCCCCGCCATGGTGCATGATGGCTTTATGCTCGCCGACAGTGAGGCCATTGCCGAATACCTCAACGAAGCCTTCCCAGATGTCCCGATGCTTCCTGCTGATCTGCGCCAGCGAGCTAAGGCCCGCGAATTTGGGCGGCTGCACGACACGCGCCTCGAACCCAACGTACGGGCACTCTTCCCACAGGTCGCCCATGCTACACGCGACATGGATGCGGTCCGAACCTGTGGCGCCGCGCTGAGCCAAAGCCTCAAGGCCCTCGAACTTTTACTCAGCCATTCCCAGTTGCCAACAGATCAATTGTGGCTCTGTGATACAGGCTTCGCTATCACGTTCGCATGGATCGATGCGATGGAAACCGCGCTTGGCGTGCCCGTCGAATGGCCCACCGCTGTACGCGCCTACCAAACGCGCTTGCACGGGTTCAAAGCTGTCTCTGACGAACTGGAGTTCTACCGCCCAGCAATGGAGGATTACCTTCAAAAAGCCCGACCCTAGATAGGTTCAAAACACTCTTTGGTTCCCGAATATCCCGGGGGAGGCGCGTCAGCGGCGGGGGCAGCGCCCCTTTACGCCCGGCGCAGTCTCAGCGCGTTGGTCACCACAAAGACAGAGCTTAACGCCATCGCTCCGCCGGCAAGCATGGGCGACAGCATCACACCCCAAACGGGGTAGAGCGCGCCCATTGCGACCGGGATCAAGGCAGTGTTGTAGGCGAATGCCCAGAAAAGGTTTTGTCGGATATTACGCATTGTCGCTCGACTTATGGCCACGGCGCGCGCAACTCCGCCCAAATCCCCGGACATCAAAACCACATCCGCTGCCTCCATCGCGATATCGGTCCCGGTTCCGATCGCAAGGCCCACGTCCGCCAAAGCCAGCGCGGGCGCATCATTGATCCCATCGCCGACAAAAGCCAACGGGCCGTCCGCGCGCAACCGCTCAAGAGCGGCCGTCTTGTCCGCGGGCAGACAGTCTGACACCACGATATCAATTCCAAGCTTCGCGGCCACCGCATCGGCGGTAGAAGCCGCGTCGCCCGTAATCATCGCAACTCTTAGCCCCATCTCCCGCAATGATGCGATTGCGGCGGGTGTGCTGTCTTTGATGCGGTCTGACACGCCGATAGCCGCCACCAAGTGGCCATCAATCGCCGCATAAAGGGGCGTCTCTGCCGGACTGAAAGGCCCGTCTAGATCTAGCGTCACGCCCAGCTGGGCCATAAATCGCGCGGCACCTACTTGGATCGTTTTGCCGTCAACAAGGGCGCTTGCACCCATACCTGGGGTGGCGCTGAATTTGGTTGCCTTGAGCAGGGGCAAGCCATCAGCCGCGCGACAAATCGCCTGCGCGATGGGGTGCTCGGACTGGCTTTCTACGGCAGCGATTTGGGCCAAGACGGTGTCTCGGTCTAGCCCTTCGCGCAGAGTGAGTGTGGTCAACTCCGGGCGGCCCTCTGTCAGCGTGCCCGTTTTGTCGAAGGCAATCGTTGAAATTTTCTCAAGGCGCTGCAATGCCTCGCCCTTGCGAAATAACACCCCCAGATCTGCGGCGCGGCCCGAGCCAACCATGATGGACGTCGGTGTCGCAAGGCCCATGGCGCAGGGGCAGGCAATAATCAGGACGGATACGCCCGACACCAGTGCCAGCCCCAGCGCGGGATCCGGGCCGAATATCAACCAAATTCCTATCGTAATTGCCGCCAACCCCATCACAACGGGCACGAATACCCCAGTGACCCGGTCCACCAAGGCCTGGACCGGTAGCTTTGCGCCTTGGGCGGTTTGGACCATGTCGATCACTTGCGCCAAGACGGTGTCGCGCCCGACGGCGCGGGCTTCCATTACCAAGGCTCCAGTCCCGTTGACCGTGCCGCCGATGACCTGCGTGCCGGGGGTTGCGTGAATAGGCACGGGCTCGCCCGAAATCATGCTTTGATCGACAAAGCTGTCACCCGACACAACGGTGCCGTCTACGGGCACGCGTTCGCCGGGGCGAATGTGCAAGCGGTCGCCAACAATGACGTCCGCAAGGGGGCGTTCGACGGGGCCTGCATCGGTCTCGACCCGGGCGGTTGCTGGGCGCAGTCCGATCAACCGGGTGATGGCGGCCCCCGTGCGGCCCTTAGCACGGGCCTCTAGTGCGCGGCCGAGCAGGATTAGGGTGCAGATCACGGCAGCCGCTTCAAAGTAGATGGCCTGCGTACCCTCGGGCAGGATGTTCGGCGCAAACAGAGCCACCGTTGAAAACCCCCATGCCGATGCAGTGCCCAATGCGACAAGCGCGTTCATCTCGGGCGCGCCGCGCAGCAGGCTGGGCACCCCAAGCCGAAAGAACACTGCACCGGGGCCTGCCAAAACGACTGTCGCCAGTGCGAATTGGATGAGCCAACTGGTGCGCATGCTGATGGTCATTTGTATCCAGTGGTGGAAGGCAGGCGATAAGTGACTGCCCATTTCGAGGATCAACACCGGCAGGGTCAAAATACCGGCGATCAATGCCGCGCGTTGCAGTGCGGTACTTTCGGCGGCTTTTCTATCGACCCGCGGGATCGCGCTGTTGGTGACATGGGCGGTGTATCCAGCATCCGTCACCGCTTGGGCCAGTTGGGCAGGTGTCGTGACACCCTCAACGTAGGTGATCTTTGCTGTCTCGGATGCAAGGTTAACGCTGGCCTGCGTGACGCCGGGAACCGCGCGCAATGCGCTTTCGGCCCGACCGACGCATGACGCGCAATGTAGCCCAGTGATCGTAAGGTCCGCCTGTGATGTGGCCGCCGGATAGCCTGCCGTTTCGAGGGCCGCGCGGGCGGCTAGGAATGTATCGTCGTCCGCTACCTGCATCTGCGCAGTTTCCGAGGCGAGGTTTACTTGCGCCGATGTCACGCCCGGAACTGCCGACAACGCAGCCTCGGCGCGGCCAACGCAAGACGCGCAATGCAGGCCGGTAATTGAAAATGTGATAGTGCGGGACATAGATGCTCCTCTCTTCTCAGATAGGAACAAAACCCACAATTTGCCAAGGCCCGCTGCCTGCGGCGAAAGCGTCAGGGCAGGGGATCGGTGCGGTACAACTGCACCTTTAGGCCGCCATGCGCGATGGGTCCCTCTGTCGGCAAGAGCGGCAGGCCAGTGGCCTTGGCCAGCCCACCGTCGGAGGTGATAATGCCAACCCGCCACCCGCTAAATCGTTCTAGCAGGGTTTTGCCGAGGGCCCCGTAGAGAGAGAATAGCAGTTTGCGTTCGCCGATGCGCGCGCCATAGGGCGGATTGACGATGACAAGCCCGGGCGCGGTATCGGATGGTGGGGTCAGGTCGCTAGCGGCGGCGCGCGTGAATGTCACGGCGACGCCTGCGCGCGCGGCATTGTCCGTGGCCATCTTGATTGCGCCTGCATCCCGGTCGGAGCCGTGGAATTGCGTAGCGGCCTTGGTCTGGTGGCCTTGGGCCTTGGCGCGCATCGCGGTCCATGCATCTGCGTCAAAGGTGGCAAGTTGTTCAAAAGCAAAGCTGCGCGACCGTCCTGGCGCGATGCCCGCGGCAATTTCCGCCGCCTCAATCACAAAAGTGCCAGAGCCGCACATGGGGTCCACCACGGCTTCATGGCCCGTAAACCCGCATTGCCACAAAAAGGCCGCCGCCATGTTTTCGCGCATAGGGGCCTTGCCCACGCCCGCCTTGTGCCCGCGTTTGTGTAGACTTTCGCCAGAAGTATCGATGCTGATAGTGCATAAGTCATCGAAAATGCGAACCTTGAGCACGACCTCAGCCTCAGCCGACAGGGTGACGCCCGCGCTTTCGGTTAGGGCGCGTTCCACGCGCTGTCGTGCGGCGTTGTCGTGATAGATTTTGGACTTGCGGCAGGTCACTTCGACCCGCACGGGTACATCAGTGCGCAAAAAGGCCGCCCAGTCGAATTTGCGTGCACGCTTGTCCAGCTGCGCAAGGTGGAACGCCCGAAAGCTGCCCACACGGGCCAAAACCCGGCCCGCGCTGCGCAGCCACAGGTTTGCCCGCCACACATCGGGCCAGCCGCCCTCAAATGTGACACCGCCCGGAACGACCTGCGCTCCATCATAGCCCAATTCGACCACTTCGGTGCACAAAGTGTGTTCTAGCCCAGGTGTGGTCGTCGCAAAGATTTCAAAGTTGCCCATCCTGCGTCCCTAGCGCCAAATGCCCGCCGCAGCGAGCCGAAAAAATGCCAGCCACGGTCGGTATGTGGTGGGAATTCTTGTCAGAACGTTTACATTCTCGGGACCCCCACGACGAGGGTGGGGCAAAAATGGGAGAGATCTGATGAAGATGTTTACGAAAGCGGCCTTCGCGGCGGCTGTCTTGGCCGTTGGTGCCATGGGAACAGCAAAAGCCGAAGAAGCCAATTATGTGCTGTCGACGGCCTCCACCGGTGGCACCTATTATCCCGTCGGCGTGGCCCTTTCCACGCTGGTCAAGGTCAAGCTGCAGCCAAAACAAAAAATCGGCATGTCCGCGATTTCGTCGGCAGGTTCGGGCGAAAACGTTCGTCTGATCCGCGAAGGCGAAGCACAGTTCGGCATTTTGCAGGGTCTGTTTGGGTACTACGCTGCGACGGGCACGGGCCCGCTGGCAGAAGTCGGCCCCCAAGAGCACCTGCGCTCAGTTTCGATGCTGTGGCAGAACGTTGAGCAATTCATCATCGCCGCTGATGCCGCCGAAACTGGCACGCTGTCGGATGTGACCAAACTGACAGGTGCATCCATGGCTCTGGGGCGTCAAAACTCCGGGACAATCGGTTCCAACGCCGCTCTGATGGCTGGCTTAGGCATCGACATCAACGAAGCGTTCGATCTGGTGTACGCAGGTTATGGCCCCTCGGCTGAGGCGCTGCAGAACGGTCAGGTCAAAGGCATTTCGACACCCGCAGGTGTCCCAACTGGTGCCGTTAGCCAATTGTTGGCTGCAGCAGGTGACAGCGTGAAATTCCTGAACGTGACACCCGAGGAACTTGCAGCCGCAGACGGCGGTCGTGAACTTTGGACGCCCTACACCATCGCGGCTGGCACTTACCCCGGTCAGACCGAGGATATCCAGACGATGGCGCAGCCTAACTTCTTGGCCACGCACGCCGACCTGCCCGAAGAGCACGTCTACATGATCACCAAAACCATGTATGAAAACCTGCCCTTCTTGCAGGCGATCCACCCCGCGACCAAAGCCATGGCAATTGACTCCGCCATTGCAGGCCTGCCAGTGCCGCTGCACCCCGGTGCGCAGCGTTACTATGAAGAAGTCGGGATCGAAATCCCCGCGCGCCTGATCGCGCAGTAAAACGACCTTAGGGCCAGCGGAACAAACCGCTGGCCCTTCTTCTATTCCGGGGAGGGGATACGATGGCTGACGCAACACCAGTGGACCGCGAAGAGGGCGGTTTGACACGGGAATATACCGGCCTTGCGGGTGTGCTTTTGGGGGTGCTGTGCGCGGGCATCGCGTTGATGCATCTGTATGTGGCGCTTGATCCCTTTATCTCGGAACTGCAACGCAACGCCTTTCACTATGCGGGCTTTGGGTTCTTGGCCTGTCTATTGTATCCACTTGCGACCAACCCGGCGGTTCGCGCTCTGGATATTCTTTTTGGGGTTCTGATCGCCGCCTCCGCTATTTATTTATCCCTCGCGGAGAATGCGATTTACGATCGCGGGGTGAAGCTGATTACACTCGACTGGATCGCGATTGGCATCTGTGTCGCAGGCGCGGTTGAGCTGACGCGCCGTCTGACAGGGATGATTATCCCCACGCTGATCGTCCTTGCACTGACCTATGTCGGTTGGTGGGGCTCGCTCATTGGAGGCGTCTTTTCGTTCCCCGGCCTTAGCTGGGAAACCGTCGCGTTCCGCTCCATCTATGGGGATGACGCGATGTTCGGGACGATCGCGCGCATATCCTCTACTTATGTTTTCTTGTTCATCATTTTTGGCGCGTTCTTGCTGCGGTCTGGCGCGGGCGAGTTCGTGATCGACCTTGCGCGTGCGGTTGCGGGCAAATTGGTGGGTGGGCCGGGCATCGTCGCGGTGATTGCATCGGGGCTTACGGGCACGATCTCTGGCTCTGCGGTGGCGAATACGGCGTCCACTGGGGTCATCACCATCCCCCTGATGAAGAAGGCGGGATTTAAGCCCAAGTTTGCTGGCGGAGTAGAGGCCGCATCCTCCACGGGCGGGCAGTTGATGCCGCCAATCATGGGGGCCGGTGCCTTTGTAATGGCCAGCTTTACGCAGATCTCATACGAGACGATTGTCGCTGTCGCGGCACTTCCGGCGCTATTGTATTTCCTCTCCGTGGCGTTTTTCGTCCGGATTGAGGCCAAGCGCATGAACCTCGCTCCGATGCCGTCGGATGGCCAAACACTTGGCTCGGCCTTCCGCAAAGGCGGCGCCAGTTTTGTGATCCCGATTACATTGCTGATCGGCATGTTGGTCGCGGGCTTTACCCCCACTTATGCGGCGGTTTTCGGCATTGTCGCGGTGATTGCATCCAGCTGGCTTACGCAAAATCCAATGGGCCCCAAAGCCGTGTGGGAGGCTTTGATCCTCGGGACCAAGAATATGGTGCTCACGGCGGTTTTGCTCTGCGCGGTGGGCTTGGTCGTGAACGTGATCACCACGGCGGGTGTGGGCAATACGTTCAGCCTGATGATCGCAAGCTGGTCGGGGGGGAACATCCTGATAGCGATTTTCTTGATCGCATTGGCCTCGTTGGTTTTGGGCATGGGGTTGCCCGTCACAGCGGCTTATATCGTGCTTGCGACGCTGTCGGCGCCCGCCCTGGCGGGGATGATTTCGGACCGATTTGTGATCGACGCGTTGGTCGCCGGGACGCTGGCGGACCCGGCAAAGGCGATCCTAATGATCGGCGTGCCTGAGGCGATAATGGCATTGGCGGGGCCAATGGATCCTGCGGCTGCAAGCGCGCTGGTCGGTGGCTTGCCGCTAGAATTGGCGGCACCTTTGCGCGACTTGGTTGTCCCGCAGGATGTGGCCGTAACGGCGATCTTGTCGGCGCATATGATCATCTTTTGGCTGTCCCAAGACAGCAACGTGACGCCACCTGTGGCTCTGGCGGCGTTTACCGCGGCGGCCATTGCGCGGGCACCGGCGATGGCCACCGGCGTGGCTTCGTGGAAGCTGGCGAAGGGGCTTTATATCGTACCTGTCCTGTTCGCCTACACGCCGCTGTTGTCGGGGGACTGGGGGGCGATGTTGACCGTGTTCGCCTTTGCGGTTGTTGGCATTTATGCACTGGCCGCAGCGCTTCAGGGCTGCATGGAAGCGCGCTTGGGCGTGGTATGGCGCGCAGTCTTGGCAGTGGCAGGTGTTGCCTGCCTCTGGCCATCAGACATGCGGGTTCAGTTGATCGGCGCAGCTATCGTGATCGCCAGCCTTGTGATCAACTTGCGGGTTGCGAAATCTGTGCCTCAGCCCACGCCATAAGGGCGTCAAGATCCGGGGCGACCTCAACTGCGAGGCCCCCGGTGAACTCTTGAAACGCGGCCAGATTGGCCCCGTTGAGGCCACATAAAACGGGCAGATCGGCGGCCATTGCTTCACCGATCAGGGGGCGAAACCCACGGCCCTGCGCCTCATGCTTACCGAACTTGTTCACGAGCAAAAGATCCGCGGTGTCCAGCGCTTGGGACGTGGCGGCCACGGCCTGTTCCAGCGCGGCAGGGTCCAGCCGACAACCGCGTGCGCCAAGCCCAAGAGACTGCGATATCCGCAGCACTTCGCCGGAATGCAGCACCGTAAGGTCCATGTCGCATTTACGCTCTGGCCCGCAATCTACGTTGCGTTGCACCACACCGGCGCAGGTCACGCCGCGTGCGCTTAGCCGCTGGGCCAGTTGGGCCAGCAGCAGGTCCATATCGCCCTTTCCGGGCATCATTGTATAAGCAAGTGTCATGGGCGCAGTGTGCACCTTAGCGGCTCTAGTTCAACGTTAGATTGCTCAGTTGGGCGCGAATAAATGTGTCGGTGTCGTCCGCATCCGCCGTAACACCCACCCCGATCAGAACGCCGGGGCCCGTACCAAATGCTGCGCGGTAGTCCGAGGCTAAATCAACAGTTTCGGTATGTTGACCCGTTCCCGCGCCGCGCCGCACGAGAGTACGAAGGCCGGGGTGATATGGGCTTTGCATGACAGTCCCGCGGGTTTTGTCGCCGCCCCAGACGTAGACAAGGGCGGTTGTGTTCTTGTCCCGCAATAATCGTGCAGCGCGGTTTGGGTTAATGTTCGCGGCGTTTTCTTGGGTGGTATAAACGAAATAGAGCGCGATGTTGCGGTCATCGCCGCCCTTTTGGCCCAAGTCCGTAGGGGGCACGCTTTGTTGCACCGCCCAAGCCCAACTTGCAGCCTTTGCATCCCGTAGACCCTCGGGCACTGCGCGCCATAAAAGCGAGACTGTTCCATCGGATACTATGTCTAACGCGCTGCCCTGTTGAGCATAGTCATTTGAAAAAAGACGCAGAAACCCTTGCTCACGCCAAGAGCCATCAAAGGGGATTTGTGTCGCTGCCGCAGGCAGGGTGAGTATGCAGGCCACGAGGGTGGCGGTGATGGTGTGTCTCATGCAGGCAGTTGAGCAAGGTGCGCGGAATAAGGGAAATCACAAGGCTGTGGGTAGTTTGGGTTAGCTTGTGGATCGTTTGCCACTAAGACATGTATTTTGTCCAACACACCGCATATAGTTGTGGACAACCCCAAGACACACCAAATTA
>NZ_CEZFMW010000042.1:0-26733 GCF_982993085.1 Thalassobacter sp.
GTGCGAGGAAATGCTGCGTCAGCAAAAGCCGCAACCGCACAAGTCCGGTTTGTCCGCATAGCGGCCATCGGTCCAGAACGCAGCGAACGTCCGCTTCCCGCCCTCCACGTCGATGGCGCTGCAACAGCTAAGATGCTCCGGGCGGACGCTGCACACGTCCGCAAGTGGCGAACGCCATCTCACCATACGCAGTCACTTCTCCAGTTTCCGGAATTTATCCCGCGCTTACGAGTTCCGGGTTCTTCCTAAATTCCGGCGGTACTGACGTGCTCTAACTTGATTCGAGAGCGGATCTACGCCTCATGTCACAGTTAGAAGGAGACGGGAATTCATGCGCAACGGATTGAAACTGAATGAAAAAGCAGCTCGCAACCTCGAGGCTGACAAAGGTCGTGATTATCAGGTGTTTGACAGCGAGATCGCCGGATTTGCCATCCGCGTCTATAGATCGGGCAGTAAGGCGTTCACGCTGGATTACCGCATCAATGGTCGGCAGCGGCGCTACAAACTTGGCGCCTGGCCGGAATGGACCACCACGGCCGCGCGCGAACGCGCCAAGGAAATCCGGCGACAGATCGACGAGGGTGTTGATCCGCTCTCTGTTCGCGAGACCGAGCGCGAGGCTCCGAAGGTCAGCGACATGATCGATCGTTATATTGAGGAACACCTACCCCGGCTCGCGCCGCGCAACGCCTCGGACCAGATTTCAATGCTGCGCAAGATGGTCGAACCTGAATGGGGCAACCGGCTCGTGACAGAAATCACCAAGCAGGATGTGGAACGTTTTCTGAACAAGGTCGCCGAGGGGCGGCCGCGTCCCTCAAAGCTCAAGCCCAACAACCGCGCGCGCAAACTGCAAGGCTGGAAACCTACACCGATCCGGGCCAACCGGGTAGGGCAACTTCTGCGCAAGATGTTCAATCTGGCCATCAGCTGGGAATGGCGGGAGGACAACCCGGCAGCAGGCTTTCGTATGCGGATTGAGAACAGCCGCGAGCGTTTTCTGAACCATGAGGAGTTGGCGCGGCTCGCCACCGCACTTGACCACGCTGAGGATCAGCGCGCAGCCGGGATCATCCGCATGTGCATGCTGACCGGCGCGCGCGTCGGTGAAGTGCGCACGGCGCGCTTTGAGCATTTCAACCTCGACTATGGCAGCTGGGCCAAGCCGGCTGACACCACCAAGCAGCGTAAAGTCCATCGCATACCGATCTCCGCGGACGTTGCCACGATCGTGCGCCAGCGCAAATTGGTAGTACCAAAGGGCTCGCCCTGGCTTTTCCCTGGCGACACGCCGGGCCAGCCTGTTAGGGAAATCCGCCGGTTTTGGCGCAACATGCAGCGCGAGGCGGACATCCCCGATGTGCGCATCCACGACCTGCGCCACACATTCGCGTCGCTCTTGGTCAGCGGCGGCGCCTCGCTCGAGATGGTCGGGCGTCTGCTGGGCCACACGCAAATGTCGACTACACAGCGCTACGCCCATTTCATGGACTCCCCCTTGCGTGCTGGCGTTGATGCGGTGGCCCAGGCCTTTCGGCCGCGACCCGTCCTTGTGCACGATACGAAGACCGATCGTGCTGCAAGCTGACGGGCTCACGCCAGCGCGGTGAGACGGCGCCAGACCGCTGCGACCCGTTTCCGAATGGTGCTCTCATCGGGAATATCACCGGTTTCGGACTCTCTATGGAACCAGTCGATGATCAGGGACACGAAATCAGCCTGCTTTTGGGGAATGCCCTCCTCGTTGATGATGCGCACCATTTCCACGAACATGCCGTCCCAGTCATAGCGCGGCTCGCTGCCCCCGGCACCGCCTTTGCGGCCACCTTTTCGCCGAAGAAGATCGCATTCTTCTTCAAAAGCCAGCACATCATCAGCCTTCAGCAGCAGGTCCGCCCGGCGCAACCGCAGTCCCTGTTTTGGATGCGTAACATACCGCCAGATGGCGCTTCCGTCGGGAAGGATATGCCGCACGGTGCATGACTTTTCGCTGCGCGCATAGCGTCGGAACATCACCATGATGTCGGCGGCATTGATTTGCACAAGACCGGCCACGGGCTCGGCGCCGCAAACAAGTGGGCCAACCGCCGTCATCATCTGCAATTGGCCTGTGAGCGCCCAGCCCACAATATCGGTTGGGCAGCATCCCCAACGCGCGGCGACTTCGTTGAGAGAAAAAATTGGTCGGGGTGGCAGAGACATATGGTGCTCCTTCTGTCGATCGCGCGGGCGCCCTGCCCGTCGCTTTCGTGCTGAGATCAATCACCGATGGACAGGATGACCATCCGGTGGAAACCCTCAGCGCCGGACCTGAACCCGATACCTCACGCGCAACACGTGACGACCTGCAACTCTCCTTCAGAGAATCGCTGAGGCTTCGGGTTCGCGATTATTGGCCTGCCGACCGGGAATGCACTAGGCTCAACGTCAACTTCTGACGTTGAGAGGGAAATATTTGGCACATGAGGAAAGTTCTCGACGTTTTGCGCCTGGCTGAAGCGGCTCTCGCGAGGGAGAATGGCATCAACATGGATGACATCCAGCGACTGCTGAAGCTCCGCACGCGGACCGCACAACGCCTTATTCACCTATTCGAGGAGGCATTCCCTGCGGTTGAAAAACGCAAGGATCCGGATCGAACCAGATGGTGGAAGCTGCACGATGAGCCTTTGATACGGTATCAGGGCATCAGAGAGAAAGAGCTGGCCTCTCTCGAAACCGCCATCCTGCGCGCGCGGCAGCATGGATCGCCCCTGGAGGTCCACCATCTTGAATCCATCCGTGATCGCATGCTGGCCAGCATTACGCCGATAGAGGCGCGGGCCATCAAGCGCAACGCCAAGGCCGTGCTGGAGGCGCGCGGTCATGCCTACCGCCCCGGCCCTCGTGCGCGCCTGGACCCTGAAATTTTGTCTGCGATCGAAGAAGCTCTGGAAACCAGCATGCAGCTGTCGGTCAGCTATCAAGGCAAAGAGGATGAGGTCACCACGGATCGCAGCCTTGAGCCCTATGGACTATTGTTTGGGATCCGCGAGTACCTCATTGCCCGCGACCCGGACAAGGATGACCGGCTGCGCAGCTTCCGCCTTGATCGCATCGCGGCCATCGCCGTTATCGATCAGCCTTTTCAAAAGGACCCGGGGGCTGATCTGCAGGCTCATGCGGCAAAGGCATTCGGCTCCTATTACAGCGAAGAGGAATACGGACCTGTCGCGTGGCGCTTCAGCCCGGAGGCTGCGAAAGTTGCGCGCGAGTTCGAGTTCCACCCGGACCAGCGCGTCGAGGAAACTGACGACGGTGGGATGATCGTTCGCTTCTGCGCGAGCGGCTGGTTGGAAATGGCCTGGCATCTCTACAAATGGGGCGATGGCGTCACCGTTCTGGAGCCTGTCGGGCTTGCAAAGGTTGTTGCCGAGTACCGACGCGGCGACTTTCCGTCCTTGCCGTAGACTGACAGTTCCCGGCCTGGTGCTGCGCAGTGCGCATGATTCCTGCAACAGGTCCGGAATTCAAATCCGGGATCGGTGTCGTTATGACCGCCGGTTTCCGGTCCAAGCGTGCGAAACACGCCAAGATACTGATTTTGTTAGCCGGAACTCATGCCTCCTTATGACCGCCGGTCACTGCCTAGGGGCCGGTCGGTTCAGGATGTTTCTCTGCCTCTGCTGGCGACGCCTGCCAGCTTTGAAACGGAGACATCAATGCCTGATCAGCACCTTTCACCGCCGACGCGCCCAGCGCCCTTGTTGTCGGGAATGTACACACGCCAGCAGCTGGCCGTGGAGCTCGGCTTCACCTGTGACACGCTCTGCCGCTGGGAAGCCCGCCAAATAGGGCCACCCTGCACGCGCATTGGGAGACGGGTCCTTTATCGTCGGGACGCGGTTGAGGCCTGGCTACTTGAGCAAGAAAATACACGCGTCACTCGCGGGCGCCGGGGGGCACGCCGATGAGCGTTCCCCTTCCCTTCCGCAAGCCCAGCGCCCGGGATCGCGCCCGCCAGGACTGGATCGAAGAGCGTCGGCGGGAGGCGCGTATGGTGATCGCGGATGTGGCGCACCATTCTGACTACCTCGTGCGGATGGCCTGTAACGTGCTGGTTGCACATGGTGAGACCTTTGAGGAGCGCGAAGACGCGCGCATCCTGCTTGTCGTGCTTGATGCCAAGACGCCTGGGCGGCTGCCTGCACCAGATGGGGCGGGCGGCTCATGACGCACCGTAGAACACCTGAAGCGGATCTGCAGCGCGCTGTTGTGACTGCCCTGCGCTTTGCCCTCCCCAAAGGCGCGATCGTTCACCACAGCGCCAATGAGGTGACCGAGGCTGGCCCACGTGGGGCACGCAAACAAGCGATCCTGGTCGGCATGGGGGTATATCCCGGCTTTGCAGACTTGATGATCCTCAGTGAGGGACGGCCGCTGTTTCTCGAACTGAAGTCCCCCAAGGGGCGGCTTAGCCAAGCGCAGAAAACGTTCCGGGATGCTGTGCTGGCGCAAGGCTTTAGCTGGGCGCTGGTGCGATCGCTTGATGACGCGCTGGGCGCCTTAGCAGACCACGGGTTCACAACGCGTGTGACCTCTCCAACTGGGAAGGTCGCACCATGAGCCATTCCGCCACCAATTGGGCGATACAACAGCGCGGCCTAAAGCCGACGACCAAAATCGTGCTTTGGCATCTTTGTGACAGGTTCAACCCGGACTTCGGGTGTTTCCCGACGCAAGCGCGCCTGGCGCATGATTGTGAAATCGGGCGCGCGACGCTGAACCGGCACCTCGACGAATTGGAGGCCCGACGGTTGATCAAGCGCGTGCGCATCGTCGACACCAAGACCGGCCAGCAGCGCCCCACGCGGTATCTGCTGGGGTTTGAGTTCAAAGATGGAGGTGGTGCGCGTGCATCACGACCATCCGGTGATGGGAACGCCTCTCCGAGTGTGGGTGACACAGCGCCGCTCTGCCCTCCTGAGGACGCTTCATCCGCATCGCAAAACACCGCTAAACCCCCGTGTCTGGATTTGGGACACGGGCGAGACACTGAAACGCCTTATGACGACCGGGGTAAAACACCGTCAGCCCCTGCTACACCGTGTCTCAAAACAGAACACGGACCCATGTCTCATTTTGGGCAAAACCCGTGTCTCAAAAATGGCAATTCCCGTGTCTCAAAATGGGACACTAACCCTGTAAGGGAACCTTTAAGTAAACCAGTAAAGGAGGAGGAGGACGCGCGAGGACGCGAAATTGCATTTGATGATTTTTTTAGAAAGCTGCTCAAAGCACTAGGCTTCGATCCTGACGGGCCTCTTCCAGGCTGGTGGCAGGGTTGGCCGCCTCGGGAGCACCTTCGACGGTGGCAAACGGACCTCAGGCTGACCAACCCCGAAATCATCGAGACTGCGAAGGCTTCTCGCCAAGACCACCCCGAGCCCCCAGACGGGCCCAAGGCATTGGACCGCGTAATGCAGCGCGCCGCCCAGCGCAAGGCGCAGCTCAAAGCGGCTTCGGATGTCTCAAAAGGCCAGCAAGCCAAAGCACAGCGGGGAAAGGCAGCTTCAGGGGCTACGCCCAGCATTGATGAGCTGGCTGCCTTCTATGCCGAGCGCGTGAAGAGCCAGGGCTACCTACCACCCAGCATGATCAGCGCCGCCATGTGCCAAGCCATGCTGGAGCGCGGATTGGTGAGCCATGACCAGCTGCGGACGCGAGGTGTGCTATGAGCCGGGTTGATCGCAAGTTGCACGGTCAAGCGGTCGTCTCAGCACCAAACGGCGGTTCCCAATCCCACTATCGACGTCCAAAGCGTTTGATGACCGTTCAGCAAGCGCTGGAATGGGCGTTTCGCACCGAATGCGCTCAGCTGGAGCTGCCTGAGCCGCCTGATCAAGAGCGCGGCAAAGGGCAAGGCTATGGATTAGAGCACGTGCTGATGCAGCGGGCAGCGCTTGGCTGCCAGATTGATGGCGGACGATACAAAAAAGACAGCTACACCCATGAGGACGCGGAAGTGATCGCCGCCACTGTTACGGGAATGCCGGATGATCTTGGAGGCAAGCGCATGGCTATCCACGTGGCAGAGCTCGCCCGCGCTGGGCTTACACCGGACTGGATGCCTGGGGCTGTACCGCGCTGCGTGCCGGTTGAGATGAAGCGCAATCGGTATGGAGATCATGCAACGACTGTGGTGGTTGGTACCGAGCGGGTGCTTTCACGGGGGAAGTGGCGGATGGTGGAGGTTCGGGTATGCCCCGTTACATATCATCCCTATCCAGAGCAAATTGAGGCCGCGCGGCGCGACTATAAGGCTTGGCGACGAGCACTGGGCTGGGTGCGAGACGGGCTCCAGGTTGGGGGCATGCTGCGAGAGGTTGAGATTGTGGGAGGACTGCCGAAAGCGAGGCCGTGGGACCGCAGGTGACTGTTGCGGTGGGCGGGAAGTGTGAATTCGCTGCATCTGCGAGACGCTTGTGTGGTTGTGGAGAAAGCGGCCATTCACCGTCGGCACTAACTCTGCTTGTATGCTGCACCACGCATGAAGGTTGGCGGTGCGCAGATAGTGACCTTTGCAAAGTCGGGCCGCCGGGCTCGATTCTGACCCAATCGATCCAGTACTGACGTTCATTTAGCGCGCGTCTAACTATCGCTCCCAGCCCTTTCTTGACGTTCGCAACGCTTGCCTTCAGCATCTTCGTACAACCAAAGAGGTATGGAGAATGCTTTGATTGCTTTAAGCTGTTTATTTCTGAGGATAAAATTTTGAGAATATGCCATCTAGAAGTCCGTAACTTCCGCGGCATCAACAAAACGGAAATACTCTTGCCCAATCACGCTGTGCTGATTGGCGACAATAATACCGGAAAAACATCGTTGCTTGAGGCGATCGACCTTGCCCTAGGTCCGGATCGTCTCAACCGCATGGCCCCCATCGACGAGCACGATTTCTATCAGGGCCGCTATCTGCCCCCCGAACCGGTAGGTGAGGGCGCGGGCGATGGTGAAGAGGGTCCTGCGAATGGCGATATGGAAACTGCCCCTGAGGTTGAGGGGGCACCCGATGAAGCTACAGAGGCTGAGGAAGCGCCGATTATCCGCATTGACGTAACCGTCGTGGACCTCAACGACGAGCAAAAAGCGCATTTCGGAGATACGATAGAGTTTTGGGATAATAAACAGTCCAAACTCTATCAGGAACCGAATCCTGAAGGCGTAGACCCTGCGCACATCTCCGAGGCCATACGCGTCACATTTCTTGGTTGGTACGAGCCTGAGGAAGATGATTTCCAAGGCAAGACGTTCTTTACACGTAGCTTGACGGAGGGCGAAAGCGGGCAACCCTTCAGAAAAACTGACAAACAGCGTTGTGGTTTTCTGTATCTTCGCTCGCTCCGGACCGGCTCGCGCGCTCTTAGCCTCGAACGCGGCAGTTTGCTCGACATTATTTTGCGGCTTAAGGAACTGCGCCCGCAGATGTGGGAAGCCACGCTCTCGCACCTCTCTGAGTATGACGTTGCCAGCGATCCTGCTCTCGGCATTACGGGCGTCTTGGAGAGCATCAATGCCTCTCTCAAAAAGTATGTGCCGAAGGAGTGGGGCATTCACCCCCATCTCAAGGTTTCCAACCTCACTCGAGAGCATCTGCGCAAGGTCATCACCGCGTTTATCGCGACAGGCGATGGCGACCATGCTGCTCCTTTTTATCGGCAAGGAACGGGAACACTGAATATGCTCGTGCTGGCGATGCTTTCTCAGATCGCCGAGGACAAGCAGAACGTCATTTTTGCCATGGAAGAGCCCGAAACCGCGATACCGCCCTATGCACAGAAGCGCATTGTCCACGAAGTCCGGAAGCTATCAGCCCAAACAATCTTCACGTCGCATTCCCCATACGTGCTTGAAGAATTTCAGACCGAAGAGACCATTGTGCTTCGCCGTGATGCTCATGGCGCTCTCGGCCAAGCTCAGATTGAGTTGCCGAATAGCGTTAAGCTAAAGCGCTATCGTCAGGAATTTCGTACCCGTTTCTGTGAGGGATTGCTCGCCCGCCGTATATTGATTGCCGAGGGTGCGACGGAAACACAGTCCTTCCCGGTAGTTTGTAGGCGATTGGCCGAACTTGACCCGGAAAAATACGCTTCTCTAGAAGCTCTTGGCATATGCATCATCGATGCGGGGTCTGACACGCAGATAGCAGACCTTGCCAAGCTCTATGCGGGCTTGGGGAAGCGCGTTTTTGGCCTGTGCGACCATCAAGACCCAGCTGATGAAGCGGCTATTAAAGCTGAAGTAGAGGCCTTGTTCATGCATGGGGAACACGGCTTCGAAGACCTCGTGCTAAAAAATACCACGGAGGATGCCCTCAAACGCTATTCAGCAAGCGTTACGTGGCCGCCGCATCTTCAGCACAAGTACCCGAATCCTGCTGATGATATTGACGCGGCAATGGCCGAGTTATTCGAGTGGGGGAAAGCAAACTGGGTTTCTGCGGACTTTCTAGCTCAGTGCAGTGAGGCAGAAGTTCCGGAATGGCTTCGGCAAAAAGCCGCAGAGTTGAAGGAACTCTGTGATCCTCAACCAACCGCGGATGGTGACGCGGAGAACGGTGGCGATGCAGGGCCAGACCTATTTTTAGCGGCAGCGGACGACCATGGAGCTGACTGAGAAGCAACGCGAGATTCTCGCGGCGGACGGTCATCTACTGGTCACTGGAGGACCGGGGTCCGGCAAAACGACAATCTCGATCCTCAAAGCCGCTCAGGCGGTCGACGAAGCCCTCGGCCCTGGGCAGCGCGTTCTCTTCCTCAGCTTCGCACGCGCGACCGTTTCCCGTGTTGCAGAAGCTATCCAGTACGAGCATCAACTACCGTCTGAACAACGCAAACGGATCGAAGTCGAAACGTATCACTCTTTCTTTTGGCGGATTATCAAGGCTCACGGCTACCTGCTAGGCCTGCCGCGCCGTCTCTCACTTCTTCCTCCGCCGGCTGAGGCCATTGCCCTTTCTGCCATTAGAAACGAAATGGGCGCTGATTCAAAGCTGGGTGATACGGAACTGGCCGAGAAGCGGGGCCGCGAAACCGCTGAACGCGAGCGGCTCGCTATGGAAGAGGGACGTTTGTGCTTTGACCTGTTTGCCCGCTACACCGGACAGGTCCTACACGGTAGCCAGCGCATTCGCCAACTCGTGGCCAATATGTTTCCCGTGATCGTCCTCGACGAATTTCAGGATACCAATGCTGACCAATGGCATGTGGTTCAAGCCCTCGGTGAGCATTGCCGGTTGGTTGCCCTGGCTGATCCGGAACAACGCATCTATGATTTTCAGGGAGCCGACCCAGAGCGTCTCGATCAATTTCGAGATGCGTTCGCGCCGACTGAAATTGATCTCAGCGACGACAATCATCGAAGTGCCGGAACGGAGATTGCGCTGTTCGGAAATGAGATATTGCGCGGTAGGTTTACGCAGGAAAAGTATGTTGGCATTTGCTGTTTAGGCTATCCACCAAACGGCGACCAAGCCTTCACAGAGCTCGTTACCCGCGTTTACAAGGCACGCGAACGCTTGGTGAAGAGCGGCAAGAAGGATTGGTCGCTAGCTATCCTAGTGCCAACTAAAAAGATGACCCGTCTTGTCGCCGACAAGCTTCGGGAGCCACCTGCGGGCATGACACCTGTACCGCACTCCGCTGTTGTTGAGCTCGAAGGTGCCATTCTGGGAGCGGAGCTTATTGCTTTCCTGTTGCAGCCCCCGTCAGGCGATCAAGATATCGCCCGATTACTCGACCTTCTCTGCAACTATTTCCAGGGGAGAGGTGGTGACGATCCGGGACAGGGCGATCTTCAAACAGCGCAGAAGTTCCGCGAGGCGCATGCCGAATACGTCAAACGGCTGACGGAAGGCAAAGCCATCCGCGGGAACAGTATTCTTGTAAAAACATTTGACACTTACGAGCAGGCGCGAACCCTTGGCCTAACCGGTGATCCTGACGTGGATTGGCGCGCAATGCGCGCCCTGATTGAAAATGGGGAATGTTCACGGCTACAAGGGCTTGCCCAAGAAGTGAGAAACTTGCGGTTGCTGGATCGAGGTACACAGCTTCGCCAGGGTTTAGCGGAAGACTGGAGGCAAAACGGCGCCTACATCAACGCGCTGTCGATTGTGCAGCAGGCGTTCGTTCAAGAGCACTTTGCGACAAGCCAGAAGCCCGAAACCGGCGTCATTGTGATGAACATGCACAAGGCCAAGGGTAAGCAATTTGATGAAGTAATTATCTTTGAGGGGTGGCCGCGAATTTCGAAGGGCAAGATTGTCGCAAACTTGGATCGCATCGTGCGCTCCAATGATCCCGAATACGATGGCGATCAAGCGCGACAGAATTTTCGGGTCAGCGTGACGCGTGGGAAGTCTCGAACGACGATCCTCACACCGAAAAATAACCCCTGCATTCTGTTATTCGATCAAGAATAATGTTTGCGCATCGTTTCGGAGTTTAAAAAGGCGGATGTGTTTTGCTGCAACCTGTTGCGGCGCAGTCAAATGGTTATTGATATCGGCTCGATCATGATTCCATCAGGGACTTTTCGTTCGCGACTTTGCAGGGCCACTGTACGCTTTCTTGACCTTCACTCTTGATCGGATGCTGCAACGTTCACGAATGGCCGGTCTCGCGAAGCTGCGCTGCGGCGTCGGCATGACCGGTGAGTGGCCGATAAGGGCCGAGCGCGTCGCCAGCTGCGATGAGATATGACCCAATACTGCACTCCGTTCGACGTCCGCAACGAGTCCAAAGCAAATTGGATGGATGGCCGCCTGCGAGCATCTTAGGATAGTAGATGAGAACTTGCTGCCCTTGGGAGACATTCGGCGCCGAATGGGCTGTCTGCCGTCACGGTTTACACGGCTGCTCTTCGTGGCCGCTGCGAATTCCACTGCGCGGCAAAATGGCATTCAGAGGGGCAAGGCACCAAGTTTCGCCCGTTAGGACAACCGCCGCCAAACTTCAAAGCTAGGGTTGGCTCTGCGGCCACCTGATGCAAGACCGCTACTTCATGTGACTACAAGCAGCAATTCATACTGTATGCTCATCGCAAGCCATTTCTTTGGTCCACGATAAGGTGGGGCACAATCCATTCGAGATGGCTGCCACGGTGGGAATTCAAGTACCGCAGAACGCTGCGCATGCGTCAAAGACAATCGTCGGGTGCACGCCACTGAAAGAAACTATGGTCCTTGGTCGTTTGGGAGCAGCGGTTTGAAGCTCTTTCATTTCGTCGGGTGTTGTTAGTGGGAGATCATCCAAGGCCGCTTCGTTGGGAAGCTCTTGGAGCCGTCGGGGCGGTGAAGGGTTGTGCTGTTTTTCTTCTTAACTCCACTGCAGCAGCCGCAGCCCGGACCATGGGAGCTAAGTTTCTTGGGACTATCGGCGGAGCGCTCGTTGGTCTCATGGGCGCGCATGATGCTCCCGCTCAGCCCTGCAATATGGGGCACGGAGAGCATCACGCGTGGGGCGGTCAGGCCGCAATCGGGGCAATCGCAGGGATCTGCGAAGGCTTTCATGGGGGCGATGGTCTCAAAGACCCCGCAATCATCGCATTTGTATTCATAAACGGGCATGGAAATACTCCAGTTAAGCAAAATGCCGACCCCGCGCGCTCCGTTGCGGGACCGGCTGGGGGATCAAAGGTCAGGTGCGATGGGCATGTCGACGCTGCCGTCGAGATACTTCGTTGGTCCGTCGGCATTGGGCATCATATCCCACTCGAAGATATCATTTGGCAGCCAGAGCGTGGCGCAGGCGTTCGGTATGTCCACCACGCCTGAGATATGCCCCTGCACAGGGGCCGTCCCCAAGATGGAATAGGCCTGCGCGCCCGTGTAGCCGAACTTCTTGAGATATTCGATGGCATTGAGACAAGCTTGGCGATAGGCGACGTGAACGTCGAGGTAATGCTGTTCGCCGGACTCGTCGACAGAAATGCCCTCGAAAATCAGGTAATCGTCATAGACTGGCTTGATCGGCGAAGGCTTGAAGATCGGGTTCTTCACACCGTATTTCGCCATACCGCCCTTGATAATCGTCACTTTTAGGTGTAGCCAGCCCGCCATTTCGATGGCACCGCAGAAGGTGATTTCTCCGTCGCCCTGGCTGAAGTGCAAGTCGCCCATAGAGAGCCCTGCTCCGTCGACATAGACGGGGAAGTAGATTTTGCAGCCACGGCTGAGGTCCTTGATATCACAGTTCCCGCCATGCTCGCGCGGCGGCACGGTTCGCGCGGCTTCAACGGCTGCGGCGTCACGCGCATCACCCTTCATGGCGCCCATATGCGCGCTTTGAGTGTTGGGTAGAGCTGCGAGCGGTGGCACGCGCTCGGGGTCTGTGTTGAATAGCTTGGTCTCGCGGGAGTTCCACATATCAAGCATCTTGCGGTCGGGCAGACACCCGATCAGCCCAGGATGGATGAGGCCCGCGTATTTCACGCCCGGCACGTGGCGGGACTTGGTGAACATGCCGTCAAAATCCCAGATGGATTTCTGCGCTGACGGGAAGTGCTCGGTCAGGAAGCCGCCGCCGTTTTGTTTGGAGAAGAAGCCGTTGAAGCCCCAGTTCATCTCCTCTTTGGCGCCGATATCGAGGATATCGACCACCAGAAGATCCCCCGGCTCCGCGCCCTTAACGCCAATGGGACCGGATAGGTAGTGCACCTGCTCCAGTTCCACATCGCGCACATCCGAGGCGTCGTCGTCGTTTTTGATCTGGCCACCTGTCCAGTCATAGGTTTCGATCTTGAAATCGTCACCGGGCTCGACCCAGACATTGATCGGAATGTCTGGGTGCCAGCGATTGTGAATGTTCTCATTGGTGTGGGGACTTTCGCTCAAATCCACCGAAATCAATGTATCAGCCATTGTCTACCTCCTGGTTTTTGCTGGTTATACGGAAAGAAATTTTGAGACCTTGGCCTCGTCGATGCCGTCGCGCGGGCTGTCATGTACGAACTGCCCGTTCTCGATCACCATCACGCGGTCAGCCACATCGAGGGCAAAGCTGAGCACTTGTTCGGAGACGATAATGGTCAGGCCCTTCTCGTCGCGGATGCGACGCAGAGTGCGTGCCATTTCGCGGATAATAGAGGGCTGGATACCTTCTGTTGGCTCGTCGAGGAGCAAAACCTTGGGGTTGGAGGCCAACGCGCGGGCAATTGCCAACTGCTGTTGTTGACCGCCCGATAGGTTCCCGCCACGGCGGCTTTTCATCTCCAGAAGCACGGGGAACAGCTCGTAGATATCTTCAGGCACGGTATTTTGCCTAGTTGACGTGAGCCCGGTTTCGACGTTTTCCTCGACCGTCATGGCCGAAAAGATCATCCGGCCCTGCGGCACATATCCCAAGCCATTGGCAACCCTTTGGTGCACCTTGAGCCCAGAGACCTGCGCCCCGTCCACGGTGACCTTGCCGTCCTTCTCGGGCACGATGCCCATGAGCGTTTTCATCAGCGTGGTCTTCCCCATGCCGTTGCGCCCCATGATGGCGACGATCTCACCAGGCTTTACCTCCAGATCGAGGCCGTGGAGGACCTCACTTTGACCATAGGCAGAGCGGAGGGATTTCACGTTTAGCATCTCAATATCTCCTCATTGGTCTATTCAGTGCCCCAAATAGACTTCAACGACCTTGGGGTCGTTCTGAACGCGCTCCATGGAGCCTTCCGATAGCGTTTTGCCTTGATGCAAAACCGTCACGCGGGTCGCGATGTCCGCCACGAACCCCATGTCGTGCTCGATCACGATGACCGAGCGGTCCTGAATGATGCGGTTGAGCAATTCGGCGGTTTTCTTGCGTTCGGCCACGGACATGCCCGCGACCGGCTCGTCGAGCATCAGCAACTCAGGGTCCTGAATGAGCAGCATCCCGATCTCCAGCCACTGCTTTTGACCGTGGCTCAGGAAGGCGGCTTTTTCGTCCAACTGGTCATCGAGAAAGATCGTCTCCGCGATTTCCTTGATGCGGGCGCGCACAGCGATGTCGCGCTTGAAGATCAGCGCGCCAAAGACGCCGTGGCCTTTGGGATAGCTCAACTCAAGGTTCTCGAAGACAGTGAGGTCCTCGTAGACCGAAGGGGTTTGGAACTTGCGCCCGACGCCTGCGTGCACGATTTGGTCCTCGCGCATTTTGAGCAGTTCCTTGTCCTTGAACTTCACCGAGCCGTCCGTGGCCTTTGTGCGCCCGCAGATCAGGTCCAGCACGGTGGTTTTTCCCGCCCCGTTGGGGCCGATGATGACGCGGCATTCATTGGGCTCGACGTAGAAACTGAGGTCGTCAACGGCTTTGAAGCCATCAAAGGAGACCGTGAGGCCCTCGACTGAAAGGATGAACGCTTCTTCAAGTTTGGATGATGTAGGTCTCGACATCTCAACTCACTCCGCCGGGGCGCTTTTGGAGGCGCGGATCAGGTCGGGCTTGCGGCCCAGAGGTTTTAACAGACGCGGCTCGATCTTCTCGTTCCAGACCCCAGCCAAACCGTTGGGAAAAAGCATCACGACCGCGATGAAGAGCCCGCCGAGGCCAAAGAGCCAAAGCTCGGGGAAGCCTTCGGAGAAGGAGGTCTTGGCCCAGTTCACCAACAGCGCGCCGTAGACCGCACCCACTATAGAGAGCCGCCCGCCCACTGCGCAGAAGATCACCATCTCGATGGAGGGCACGATGCCCACGAGCGTCGGTGACATGAAGCCGACCTGTAGCGTGAACATGGCCCCGCCGATGCCTGCAAAAGCGGCGCCGAGGCAGAAGATGAAAATCTTGAAGTTGGCGACATTGTAGCCGGAAAAGCGCACGCGGTCCTCTTGGTCGCGCATGGCGATCAGAAGGCGGCCCAGCTTAGATTTGCGCACGTATTGCGCGATGAAGAGGACCACAAAGAGGAGCGCGCCGTTCACGAAGTAAAGGATTTCCTTGGCTTCATCGGTGCGAATGTCCCAGCCTTTAAACGTGCGCAGATCTGTGATGCCGTTGACGCCTCCGGTGTAGCCTTGCTGCCCGATGATCAGGATCGTCAGGATGGCTGCGAAAGCCTGTGTGATGATCGCGAAATAGACCCCGCCCACGCGCCGCGTGAACATCGCGAGCCCGATGAGGAAGGCAAAGGCCACCGGCACCGCGACCACCGCAAAGAGTGCGAAGGTGAGGGAGTAGAAGGGCTCCCACCACCCCGGCAGTTCCTTGAGTTGGTTCCAGTCCATGAAGTCCGGGATGCCCGGCGTCGACTGGATCGAGGTGTTTTCCGGCGTCGAGGCTTCCAGCTTGAGGAACATCGCCATGCAGTAGCCGCCGAGGCCAAAGAACACGCCTTGGCCGAGGCTGAGGATTCCCCCTGCCCCCCAGCACAGCGCCAAACCAATCGCCACGAAGGCATAGGTGAGGTATTTGCCGAAGAGGTTGAGGCGGAAACTGTCGAGCGCCATGGGCAGGATGATGAAGATCACGAGCGCAAGGATTGCGAAACTGATAATCTCTTTGCGGGACATGAAAGCAGAAGATTGCATCGGGTCAGCTCCTTATTTGCGCAGCTTGAGGGCGAAGAGGCCTTGCGGACGGACCATCAGGATGCCGACCACAACCAGCAAAGTGAGGACCTTGGCCATTGAGCCGGAGAGGAAGAATTCCATGATTGACTGCGCCTGAGAGATCGAGAAGGCGGAGGCGATGGTACCGAGGAGCGAGCCTGCGCCGCCGAAGACGACCACAAGGAAGGTGTCCACGATGTAAAGCTGGCCTGCGGTGGGTCCTGTGGAGCCGATCATTGTAAAGGCAGAGCCTGCAACGCCAGCCACCCCGCAGCCGATGCCAAACGTCAGGCGGTCTGTCCATTCGGTGTTGATGCCAACAGCGCTGGCCATGACGCGGTTTTGGTTGATCGCACGGACCTGCTTGCCCCAGCCAGAACGAAACATGAGCACGTAGATCGCGATAGAAATGCTGACCGCGAGGGTCATCACGAAAATCCCGTTGATCGGGATCTCAATGAGATCTGTCAAAGGCAGCGAGCCCATCATCCAATCGGGTATCGACACGCCAACTTCCCGTGCGCCAAAAATGCTGCGGTAGGCTTGTTGCAGGATGAGGCTGAGGCCCCATGTGGCCAGCAGCGTATCAAGCGGGCGTTTGTAGAGGTGGCGTATGAGGGCCCATTCCACGAATAGCCCCAACGCGCCGGAGGCAAGAAACGCCAACCCCATCGCGATAAAGAAATAAATGCTGAAGAGCGCAGGCATGTAGTCTGCGAAGAAAATAGAGGTCAGGTAAGTGACATACGCGCCGAGGATCATGAACTCGCCATGGGCCATGTTGATTACGCCCATCTGGCCGAAAATGATGGCAAGCCCCAGGGCCATGAGCACAAAAACCGAAAACAGGATCAGGCCGGCGAATCCTTGCATCGCGAAAATCGCGCCCAGTTCAGACATGGAATAATCAGCAAACATGACACCTCCGAAGGATAAAAAGAGAAAAGTTGCGCGGCCCGATCCTGGCAGACGGGCCGCGCGATACGTGTCGGGACTTACTGGTAGCCTTCGGGGAAGGGATCCGGCTCCACGAGTTCCGCCGTCTCGAACACCACTTCGTATTGGCCATCCGCCTGGGCGCGACCCACGCGGGTTTTAGACCAGAGGTGATGGTTTTCGTGCACCTTGACGTAGCCTTCGGGGGCGTCCGCCAACTCAATGCCGGGGCTGGCTTCGCGGACTTTGTCCACATCGAAACTGCCCGCTTTTTCAACCGCAGCCTTCCACAACCATGGGCCGAGGTAGGCGGCTTGGGTCACATCGCCGATCACGATGTCATCGCCCCACATCTCCTTGAAGGCCGCGACAAACGCTTGGTTGTTCTCATTTTCCAGCGATTGGAAGTACTTCATGCAGGCGTAGGAGCCTTCGATGTTCTCACCTCCGATGCCGCGGATCTCGTCCTCGGTCACGGAGATGGTCAGCACAAGGGGGCTTTCCGCCGTTGGGTCGATACCAGCAGCGATCAGTTGTTTGTAGAAGGCCACGTTAGAGCCACCCACAACGATCGCGTAGATCACGTCTGGCTTGCGCAGACGGATCTTGTTGATGACAGAGTTAAACTGCGTGTGGCCAAGCGGGTAGTACTCTTCGCCCACGACTTTGCAGTCTTCCATGAAGTTTTCGATGTGCTTGCGCGCAATCTTGTTAGATGTACGCGGCCAGATGTAGTCGGAGCCGAGCAGGTAGAAGCTTTTCGCGCCTTTGGTCTGGTTGACCCAATCGAGGCCCGCGATGATCTGTTGGGTGGCTTCTTGGCCAGTGTAGATCACATTGGGGGATTGCTCGAGACCTTCATAGAAAGTCGGGTAGTAGAGGAAGCCGTTGTGCTGCTCAAAAACGGGCAGAACCGCTTTGCGCGAGGCGGACGTCCAGCAACCCATCACAGAGGCCACTTTGTCATTCACCAGCAGTTTACGCGCTTTCTCCGCGAAGGTTGGCCAATCAGATGCGCCGTCCTCTTGGATATATTCGATTTTGCGACCAAGGATGCCGCCTTGGGCGTTGATCTGCTCAATCGCCAGCTTTTCAGCCTGTACCGAGCCCGTTTCCGAGATCGCCATGGTGCCCGTGACCGAGTGCAAAATACCGATAGTGACGGTGTCGTCAGTTACAGCGAGACCTGTTGTGTTGATCTCAGCGGTCGGGAAATCCTGCGCGCGCAGGTCCTTTGGTAAAAATAGAGAAGCCGTCAGTGCGGTGCCTCCGGCGAGGACCGCGCGGCGGCTCACCTCATTGTTTTTGTATGAAGAATCTTCCTTGGACATGTCGCCCCCTTGTAAAGAGTTCAAGAACAGGGCGATTCCACATCACCCCCTACCAACGACAATTGTGGTAAATGCTGCAGTGCAGTATACGTTAAATGACGTATAGGGATGCGCGTTCTGCGCACATAAAGGTTAGAGGTAGATTGGCCGGGGGGCCGATACGGAGGCAGCGGCGTTGCGTTCTTTGGTCGGGCTCCCAATTTTTGGGAAACTGATGACCGCTCATCTTAAAGCGACACGCGAAAAGCGGACCTACAACAGGTGGGCCGCGAATGAGACGATGGAAGATTTCGCGCTGCGCTACACCGCGCGCCGGGCCCGGCGCTGGAGCTACGGGCGCGTGGCAAATACTGCGATTGGCTCCATTTCGTTCCTCGCGCTGGAGGCCATCGGCGCGGTCATCACACTCACCTACGGCTTTGACACTGCGATTATTGCGATCATGCTCGTCGCGGCGATCCTGTTCCTGACCGGCCTGCCGATCTCCTATTACGGCGCCAAATATGGCCTCGATATCGACCTGATGACCCGGGGCGCGGGCTTTGGTTATTTGGGCTCCACGATCACTTCCTTGATCTACGCCTCCTTCACCTTCATCTTTTTCGCACTTGAGGCTGCGATCCTTGCTCTGGCGCTCAAATTCTGCTTCGGGGTGCCGCTTTTTACGGGTTATATCGTCAGCTCTCTGGTCGTGATCCCACTAGTTGTGCACGGGTTTTCCAAGATTTCGACGTTTCAGGCGTGGACACAGCCGCTTTGGGCCGCCCTTCACATCCTGCCCTTCGTGCTTCTGGCCATTGTTGGCTATGACATAGAAATGTGGACCGGATTTGAGGGCAACGCAGAAGTGCAAGATGCCTCGCGCCTTCTGATGTTGGGGGCGGCTTCCGGCGTGGTGTTCTCTCTTGTGGCGCAGATCGGGGAGCAGGTAGATTTCCTGCGCTTCCTGCCAGAGCCGAAGACACGCGCGGACAAAACTAGATGGTGGCTGGCAATGCTTGCAGCAGGGCCAGGTTGGTCCTTTCTGGGCATGATCAAGATGCTCGCAGGCTCCTATCTCGTCACGCTCGCGATCCGCGAAAACGTGCCGCCCGAGGACGCTACAGACCCCACGCATATGTATTACACGGCGTTTGAACAGGTTCTTACGTCGCCTATGCTCTTGCTCGGGCTAACGGCGACCTTCGTGATCCTGTCGCAGTTAAAGATCAACGTGACCAATGCCTATGCTGGCTCCATTGCATGGTCCAACTTCTTCTCGCGCCTGACCAAAAGCCATCCGGGCCGTGTGGTTTGGCTGGTGTTCAACGTGGCGATTGCGATCATGCTCATGGAGCTTGGCGTTTTCACGGGTCTCAAGCATGTGCTCGGCCTTTACTCGCATGTGGCAGTGGCGTGGATCGGCGCACTTGTGGCGGATTTGGTGATTAACAAGCCGCTGGGCCTCAGCCCCAAGGGCATCGAGTTCCGCCGCTCCCACCTCTACGATGTGAACCCTGTGGGCATTGGCTCCATGGTTGCGGCCTGCGTGCTTTCGCTGATGGCCTACGCCGGGCTCTTTGGGGAACTGGCAGAGGCCTTTTCCTCCTTTGTGGCGCTTTTGACAGCCTTTGTTTTGGCCCCGATCCTCGCTTGGGCCACAGGAGGACGCTATTATCTCGCGCGCTCCGAATCGGATGCGCCAAGCCCAACAGGCCTGCAAACTTGCTCCATCTGCGAATATCGTTTTGACGCGGAAGATATGAGCGACTGCCCCTTCCACTACGGCAAAATCTGCTCGCTCTGCTGTAGCCTCGACACGGCGTGCCAGGACTACTGCAAACCCCATGGCCGTCTTGACAAGAGCGTTGAGCAGACGCTCCGGGCAAATCTACCAAAGCGGATGGCCGACGCCGCTCTCTCGCGCCTGTCGCAGGTGATTGTCACCACTGCGGGGTTGTCGCTTGTCTCGGGCATTTTACTTTGGGTGATCCGTGCGTTTGCGAATGCAAACTCGGATACGTTTGATGCCATCCTCACGATTATTTTCTGTATGATGGTGATCGTGATCGGAGTCTGTGTGTGGATGTTTATCCTCGCAAGCGAGAGCCGAAAGGCTGCGATGGAAGAGACCCAGCGCCAAACCGACCGCTTGCTTAAGGAGATACGCGCCCACGAGCGCACAGACCTCGCTCTGCAGGAGGCCAAAGACAAAGCAGAAGCCGCGAACCTTGCCAAAACACGCTATATGTCCGGCCTCAATCACGAATTGCGCACCCCACTCAATGCCATCTACGGCTTCGCGCAGCTCCTTGAAAAAGAACAGGGTCTCTCCGATTGGCGCGTGTCGATCACGAGTATCCGCCGTTCCTCGGAGCATCTTGCGGGGCTTATCGACGGGCTGCTGGATATTTCCCGCATTGAAGCAGGACGGCTGGAAATCAGTCGCGATCGGGTGAGCCTACCCATGCTCTTGCATCAGACCGCCGCAATTTTCGAGGCCGAGGCAAAGGAGAAAGGGATCAGCTTTAACTGGTCTACCCACGGGCTTGTCCCCACGCTTGTGGCAACCGACGAAAAGCGCCTGCGACAGATTCTGATCAACCTTCTGTCCAATGCGATCCGTTACACCCCTGCAGGCTCGGTCAAGCTAGAACTGGCCTACCGCAACGAGGTCGCGCTGATCTCGGTGACGGATACGGGCGTGGGGATCGCGCCGGAAAAACTGGAGTCTATCTGGCGCCCTTTCGAACGGGCAGGCCAATCGGGCCGGGAGGGATCCGGGTTGGGGCTGACGATCACCAAGCTTCTGGTGGAGGTGCTCGGTGGTCAGATCGACGTGAAGAGCATTCTTGGAGAGGGCAGCACGTTCTCTGTGAAGTTGATGCTGCCCTCTATTTCGCCCAGCGTCTTTGATGAGCAACCCCTTACGGACGCCCTCCGTGCTCCCGCTTTTCAAGGCTATCAAGGGCCGCGCAAAACGGTGCTTGTGGTCGACGATGACGCGAACCACCGCATGATGACGGAGCAGTTTCTGAGCAAAATCGGTTTCAACGTGCTCCTAGCGGGTTCGGCGGATCTGGCCGACCAGATCTTACAAGAAGCCGTGCCCGATATCATTCTGCTCGACATAAACATGGACGGACGCGACGGCTGGTCCTTTGCGCAAGGGCTGCGCGCAGGGGAATGGCCCCACATCCCGATCATCGTCATCTCCGGTCATGCGGACGAAGAGCGCAAAAGCCGACCGAGGCTCGCCTTGCACGATGCTTTCCTTGCCAAACCTTTCAACTTCGACGATCTGGCCATGCAGATAGCCGAATTTCTCAAGATCAGGCTACTGCTCAAAGACGCGCCGACTGACGCGGCAGATGATGCGAAGCAAGAGCCGATACGCCTGTCACCGGACCTGCGTGCGCGCTTGCTTGAAGCCGCCAACCTCGGTCACGCAGGCGGGTTGCAACGTCTGATTGCCGGAATGCGCGCGGAGAACGCCTGCGATCCGGCCATTCTGGAGCGATTGGAAGCGCGTCTCGCCCAGTTTGACATGGGCGGGATCGTCAACATTTTGGAGGCCGCAAATGATGGCGCTAAATGAACTGGGGCACAAATGTATCGCCCTCGTGGTGGATGACAGTCCGGAGTCCCTCTGGATGGTCTCTGCGGCGCTAGAGCAAAGCGGGATAACCGTGCTTGTGGCAACCGATGGCGCGAAGGCCATTGAGCTCACCCACCGCGTTGAGCCGGACGTGATTTTGATGGATGCAATGATGCCCGGTATGAGCGGGTTTGAAACCTGCCGCGCACTCAAATCAGGCCCGCGTCCTCTGATGACCCCGATCATCTTCATGACGGGGCTCACGGAAAAAGAGCACATCGTCGAGGGGCTCGCCTCGGGAGGCGTCGACTACATCACCAAGCCCGTTGTAGTAGAAGTCTTGATCGCACGCCTGAGCACGCACATCATCAATTCCCGTCTTCTACAAAGCGCCCGTGAAGCGCTGGACACATCGGGTCGCTCAGTTTTGGCATTTGACCCCGAAGGCGCGTTCCTTTGGGGCTCACAAAGGGCCGTTGAGGTGTTGAACTGCGTTGAATTGAGCGAGTTGGGCGGTGCGTGGACCAAGTGGGTGGCCGAGTGCAGCACGTTGCCGGTCTCGGCAGTGCAGACCTTTGAGGTCGGTGACGTGACCTTCCAGTTCATCGGAATGACGTCGGCCTCAGAGGTGTTGATCAAACTGATCCGGCGCAATATCGACAGCAAGGAGGACGTTCTGGCGAAGTGCTTTGATCTTACCCCCCGCGAGTCCGAAGTGCTCTATTGGCTGACGTTGGGCAAAACCAACCGCGATATCAGCGCGATCCTCGGGCTGAGCGCGCGCACTGTGAACAAGCATCTGGAGCAGGTGTTCCAGAAAATGGGCATAGACAATCGCACCTCCGCGGCCGTCATGGCAGACAGGGTGCTGAACAGCGAATGATCTTGGTGCGCTTGCGATAAGCTTCAGGTGCTCCAACTGCTCCAGTGATCATGCACCCCGATACGCGATAGAAGGAGGATGAAGGGCTACGCCTCTGTACGCTTTATACACCTTAAAGAGCAGCCCGTCGCTGTTACGCCTCAGCTTGTCACTCGCCTACATTAAAACCAGGCGATTTTTTAACTTGCTTGACAGGATGCCGCGAAGGCAGATCCGATGTTTAAATGCGCCAATTGCCAAAGGTGCTTAAGCCCTCGTAAGTGGACTGATCGCAACACTCAAAGCCGTGCTAGATGCTCTTTTCAACAATGATCCACCGAAACGAACGCAACTATAGCCAGTGTGAACTTCCCGGCCATTCTGCTTTTTGTTGCACGCGCGATATATTAAAATTAGCCATTTGTAGGGAAAGTGCAATGGTCGGAAAAGTCCCGCGAACTGTGAATTAGGCTTTCGCCGGATTGTGTGCTTACAGCAAATGTCTAGTCTTAAGGGCTGCACTGCAGTATCGTCATCAGCTGTCCAAGGCCAGTTTTTGGCCGTTCACATCCAAACCTCCGATCAAGATCGCTCGATATTTACATGGTACTCACAGCGCTTGACGCGACACGCCAAAATAGAGAAATTTGGAACAAATAGTGAACTTGCAGGGAATCGCAGATGCCAGTGTACCCAATCGCAGAACCTATCATTGCGACCGGCCAAAAAATTGCTGTCCAGCTACCTCTCGTAAGCGCTGGATTTCCGTCTCCTGCTGGGGATGACCTTGAAGACGAGATCGACCCCATTGCCTGGGTCGTCCGGCATCCGACATCAACTTTCTGGTGGCGGGTCGAAGGCGACTGCCTTTGGGACGTCGGAATTCGCGACGGGGACATCATCGCCGTTGATCGCGCTGGCAAACGGCGCTTGGGGCGCGCGGTACTTGCGGTCGTAGAGGGGGCCGTAACTGCAAAAATCCTGCGCCAGCGGGATGGTAAGTACTTTCTTGCGCCGGCAAACAGCAGAGAGGCCTTTCCAGACATCGAACTCACAGAAGACGGTGAGATCTGGGGCGTCATTGCGGGTGTTGTGAGACGGTATGATCTCGCGTGACAAAACCTATCGCCATCAGCGACAGCGCCAACTTCTATGTCAGTTCAGAACGGATTTTTGATCCATCTCTGAAGGGCGTCCCTGTCATTGTACTGTCAAACAACGATGGCTGTGCTGTCGCACGCAGCGATGAGGCAAAGGCGCTGGGCATCAAAATGGGAGACCCTCTACACTTGCTGCGTGACAAGATCGCAGCGCATGGGGTTCGGGTGTTTTCTTCAAACTACACGCTATATGGCGACATCAGCCGCCGTGTGGTCGAGGTCTACGAGGATTACACACCGAACGTCGAAATCTATTCAATCGACGAGTGCTTTCTCGATTTCAGCGGCTTCAAGGACCGCGAATCTCATGCGAGTGCAATGCGCCGGGATGTTTTGCGGCGCGTCGGCGTGCCAGTGCGGGTTGGGATTGCCACGACGAAAACCCTCGCAAAATGCGCCAATGACATCGCGAAAAAGAACCCAATCTTTGCTGGTGTTTTGGATATGACCGACCCTTCCCTTGCCGATTGGCTGCTTCCCCTCATCCCGGTTGGTGACATTTGGGGGATCGGCAGGCGTACAACGAAAAAATTGGAGCGTCTCGGTATTTGCACGGCGGCAGAATTACGAGACATGCCTCTCCGACAAGCACGCGCGCTGGGCACAGTTGTTTTGGAACGCACGGTGCTTGAGCTGCAAGGCGAGCCGTGCATCGCCTTTGATGACGTAGAACCTCCGCGCAAAGGCATGGCGGTCACCCGTTCAGCAGGAACGCCGATGACGGATTTCGACACCCTTTTTCAGGCGATCACTGCACATGCGACGCGCGCTGCCGAAAAGCTCCGACAACACGGGTTGGTCGCGGGCACTTTGACGGTGTTCTTTCACACCAACCGGCACCGCCCCGACCGGCCCCAATATGCAGGCTCGCGTTCAACACGCCTGACACCGATGTCCTGTGACACATTTGAAATGGTCGCAGCCGCCAGGCGATGTGCATTAGCCGCTTGGCCAAAAGTCGACAATCAAAGCTACGGCTTTACCAAAGCAGGCGTCATGCTGGATGATCTACTCCCTCTTGAGGATCGACCGAGGACGCTGTTCGATGCGCCGCAGCGATCACCAGAGCTGATGACCGCGCTTGATGCGGTCAACAACCGGTTTGGCAAAAAGACGATGGTACTGGCCAGTGAGGGTATGTTGCGGCCATGGCAGCTACGCGCCGATCATCGAAGTCCCAGATACACGACGCGTATATCAGATCTGCCAGTGGTCAGATGACCACCCCCCACCCATGGTTCCTCCCCGGGCCTTTGCGTATACGGGGGGGCGCAGCGCGCAAGTTTTCTAGCGACTTGGATTTTCACCGGGGAATCCACTTCGCAGCCACCTGCGATCGCACCTCAGATAAAGCCTATAAACAACAGATACTTGCGCAGCAACCAAGGGTGCCAAAGGTGGATTTTAGTATTTTAGTCAAGAATCCGCCCAAGCCAGCTTTAGCCAAAGAGGAACCCAGCGGGAAGCCACCCCAAAATCCACCCCCCCAAAAAATGTGACTCTGATTCACATTTGGCTTTGACAATGCTGCTCCTCTTGACGTACCCCTTGATCATCGAAGAATTGCGCTTGGAGGACACCCCTCGCGGGCGCTTTCGTTTTCCTGACATTGCGATCGCGGGTGTGTCCTTAGACTAAGGACAGGCTTCAGTATGTGTCGCGCCTGCCCTAAGAGATACTCACCCCATGGATCTTGTCTTTGCGCCGCGCCAGATTGAGCTCTGGCCGATCGAGAAGCTGCGGCCTTATGCCAAGAACGCGAAGATCCACGGCGAGGCCCAGGTGGCAAAGATCGCTGCCAGCATGGCCAAGTTCGGCTGGACCGTTCCCTGCTTAGTGGCGGACGACGGCGAGTTAATCGCGGGCCATGGCCGCGTGCTGGCAGCCGGCGCGCTGGGCCTGACCGAGGCCCCTGTCATCCGGATTGGCCATCTCGATGAAGCAGAGCGTCGCGCTTACCGGATTGCTGACAATAAGCTGACCGAGCTTGGCGAATGGGACGAGGTGATGCTGCGCGACGAAATTGCGGGTTTGCTGGCCGAAGACTTCGACCTCGACCTGTTGGGCTTCTCGGATGAGGATCTGGATGCTTTGCTACAGGACCCGGTAGCCCTGGATTACGACGGCGCTGTCGATGGCGAGGATGACATTCCAGAGCCTCCGGTCACCCCGGTGTCAGTCACCGGTGATCTTTGGCAGCTTGGATCGCATCGATTGATTTGCGGTGACAGCACCAGCGCCGATGTGGTTGGACGCGTTCTGGGCAGCGTCAAACCGCTACTGATGGTGACCGATCCACCCTATGGCGTGGAATACGATCCCTCTTGGCGCAATCAGGCTGGGGCCGCAAAGACCAAACGCACAGGCAAGGTGCTGAATGACGACCGCGCCGACTGGCGCGAGGCTTGGTCACTCTTTCCTGGTGATGTCGCATACATCTGG
Organism: Thalassobacter sp.; assembly: GCF_982993085.1. Lineage (NCBI taxonomy): Bacteria > Pseudomonadati > Pseudomonadota > Alphaproteobacteria > Rhodobacterales > Roseobacteraceae > Thalassobacter > Thalassobacter sp. Next base: position 25,868 of record NZ_CEZFMW010000042.1, read on the forward strand.
CACGGCGCTCTGCACGCAGCGACTGTGGCCGACAGTCTGATTGCCGCCGGTTTCAACATCCGCTCCCAGATCATCTGGGCTAAAGACCGGCTGGTCCTCAGCCGCGGGGATTACCACTGGCAGCATGAGCCCTGCTGGTATGCCGTACGTGCCAAAGGCAAGGGCCACTGGGCCGGTGATCGCAAACAGACCACGCTCTGGCAAATCGCAAACAAGGACCAAGACACTGAGACCGTGCACGGCACGCAAAAGCCGGTCGAATGCATGCGCCGCCCAATCCTGAACAACTCTAGCCCAGGTCAGGCGGTCTATGAGCCCTTCATGGGATCAGGCACCACGCTAATCGCGGCGGAAACCACTGGGCGCATTTGCTACGGCGTCGAGCTGAACCCGGTTTACGTCGATGTGGCCATCGAGCGCTGGCAAGCCTTCACTGGTGAAGAGGCTGTTTTAGCAGACAGCGGGGAGAGTTTCGCCAGCCTCAAGTCCAAGCGGCTGGCCGAGTGATGCAGTCGCGGCGTCAATCGCTGATCGAGGCGATCACCAACGTTGTGGTGGGCTATACGCTGGCCGTGATGACCCAGATCGTGGTGTTCCCATGGTTTGGGCTGCAAGTCAGCCTTGGCGACAACCTCGCGATCGGCGCGCTGTTCGTGATGATCTCCTTACTTCGCAGCTACGCCCTACGGCGGCTGTTCGAGCACTGGCGATGATGGGCTGGCTCAGACAGCGCCTAATTTGTAAACAGTGCCGCGCTCGGGGTGTTTCTCGGAAGTGATTGCTAGGCCAAGCTTCTTCTTGAGCGCACCAGAGATTGCACCTCTCGCCGTATGTGCTTGCCAAGATGTCGCCTCAACGATCTCGGT
>NZ_CEZFMW010000043.1:0-26420 GCF_982993085.1 Thalassobacter sp.
AGGCATAGGCGGGCAGGGCGGGCGTGGGATCAACCAACAGGCACACAAGGTGGGTGCCGTCGCGGCCTGTCATCTCGGCCATGGCGGAAATCTCGGGGTCCGGGGTCGCGCTGTTCATCACAAAAAGAAGGGTGCGGCTGCTCATGGTGGTCTCCGTTTTTGGGGGCGGCTGGGGCCAAATCACGGGGTGAGCGTGACACGGGCGCGCGGAGTGAAACTGACAAAGATCAATGATGCGCAGGCCGGGTTGTGGCATCGGATGGGCAGGATGAACGGTTTGAACCGCGGGTGCGTTGGCGCGCCGAAGCAGGAGGAAGACGGATGAAAAAGACCACAAAGCGGAGAGAGGCGGGGGAAGCCCTATCGCTGCCGGATCTGTGCCGGTTTGTTCATGCAGATGAAGATTGGGTTATTGAGTTGGTGGAGGAGGGCGTCTTGACGCCCATGGGCAGTCATCGCGGGAATTGGCGGTTTGTGGGGGTTAGTATTGCGCGTGCGAAAAAGGCCGGTCGGTTGAGCCGTGACTTGGGGATCAACACGCCGGGTCTGGCGCTGGTGTTGGAGTTAATGGAGCAGCGCGATGCGGCGCTTCGGCGGCTTGCGCGATATGAAAGCCCGTAAATCAGGCTCTATTTCAGGCGATTTTTGTATTTGCGGTAGAGCCGGCCGTTTACCTTAATGAATTGTGACAGGCCCCGGCCCAAAAGGCCCGCCGAGCTTTCGCGTAGATAGAGGTAGCCCGTGACGCTGGCGATCAGGCCGCCAAACGCGTTGAGGATGAGGTCGCCCATTGTATCGCTGAGTCCGGATTTTTGCATGTTCATCCCGAGGCCTGCGTCCATCGTGAATTCGAAAATCTCCCATGTGGCGCCGACGGTCATGGCGATGCAAAAGCTGATCAGCGCGATGGCTGAGGGCGGGGCGGCGAAGCGGTCGCCTTCGAACAACATGAAGGCGAACAGAAACCCCATCAGCCCGAAACCCACCGCCGAAGAGCCGTGGAGCGCGAGGTCCCACCACCACAGGCGTTCGTAGAAATCAAAAGCCTCGCCCAGGAATATGGAGGCAAAGCAAAATAGGGTGGTGAACAGCAAAAACGGGAGCGGGAGGGTCAGGGACCAGCGGGCGGCGAGCATCGGCGGGACCAGCGCGAGGGTTAGTGTGGCAAAGCTGACGAAGGCGAGCGACCAGCGCGCTAGGCCCAGAGAAATTAACCCTGTGAGAAGCAGAAGTGTCCAGATGGTCAGCATTGTGCTGCTGGTGTTTGGGATCACCTTCATGGGGGTTAATCGCTCCGTGGGTGTTAAAATCGCACGTGTTAGACACTATTTAAGGGTGATGTCGTCACATTGCATCCGTATCGCCAGTTATAACATGCGCAAGGCCCGTGGGCTTGATCAAAGGCGCCGCCCAGAGCGGATCTGTGCGGTTCTTAACACTTTGGGGGCGGATGTTGTGGTTCTGCAGGAGGCAGATCGGCGGCTGGGACCCCGCCCGCCAGCATTGCCGCGAGACATGATCTTGGCCGAAACCGATTTTGAGGTGGTGGAGGTATGTGACAACGGGCTGAGCCTGGGGTGGCATGGCAACGCCGTTCTCGTGCGTAAAGGGCTGAGCACAGGCAACGTGCAGCGCGTGCCTTTGCCGGGGTTGGAGCCGCGCGGCGCGGTGCGCTTGGGGCTGAACGTGGGGTCGGGGCTGACGCTGGTGGCCACGCATCTGGGGTTGCGGCGGCGGGATCGACGCGCGCAGCTGCATGCGCTGAACGCGGCAACGGCCAATGACACCCACTGTATCATTGGCGGCGATTTCAACGAATGGTCCGATGCCAAGGGGCTAGAACCCTTGGCCGCGCGGTTCAGCACACATAGCCCCGGCCGGTCCTTCCATGCGCGGCGGCCGATTGCCGCGCTGGACCGGTTTGCCATGACGCCCGGTATCACGTTGCGTGATGCCGGGGTGGAGCAAGGGCCGTTGGCCAAGATCGCCTCGGACCATTTGCCGATCTGGACGGACATCGAGGTTCCGCCCGCTATTTGCTGAACAAGATCGGGACTTTGTGATCTCGGAGCAGTTCATACGATGTTGCGCCTATCACAAAATCATAAGTCGGAGAATGGCCAAACGCACCCGTGACGATCATGTCTGCGCCGTTTTCAAAGGCGACGGCGGTAAGGACCGATGCGATGCTTTCGCCCAAGGGATCGCGATGTTCTAGGGTGGGGCGCAACCCGTGTCGCGCGAACATTTCGGTTATGGCGATGGCATCATCGGCGGCCATCAGATCCTCGGCGGTGCGGCCCACGCTGAGCACAGTGAGGCGTGCGTCTGCGTCTGCAATGCACAGGACATCATGGGCTGCGCGCGCAGCTTCGCGTGTTTCGCTCCAGCCGAGGATGATGTTTTTGCCGATCTCGGGGCCTTGGTAATCTGCCGGTATAATCAGCACGGGCCGCCCGCATTCGCGGATCACGTCGCGCTGGACCCGGCGCATATCGCGGGGGTCGGTGTCTTGGCTGTCTTGGGCCATGATCACCAGATCAGCGGCACGGGCGCTTTCGATGGTGCGGTCGGTGGCTGAGCGGCTGTCAGCCTGTACAACGCGGTATTCGCTGACAAAATCCTCGGATCTGGTGTGGTGGTCAAAGACCTCTTTTATGGCGTTGGTTTCCTGCTTTTGACTGGTGTGAAATGCGGAAAACGCATCCTCGGGGATGTGCATGGCGATGCCGGGATAGACCAACACCGCTTCTACGGTGCGCAGGCCCACAAGATGCGCGCCGTGTTTTCGGGCAAGGGGCACTGCAAGGTTCAGAAGTGTCGCGGCCTGTTCGGCCGTCGTGAGACAGACAAGAATGGTCTTGGGTCGCATGGCGTGCTCCTTTGTGCGGCTTGGCCTTTGCGCAAAGGTTAACAGCGCGCAGGTATCACGGATTGATCCCTATCAATTGAGGCGCTGTCGGATCGCGTAGCTTGGCCCCATGATCGGGCTGCAAGGAGTGATCAAATGACCAAACATCCCAAAGTGACGGCCAGTGTTCTGGCGATTGCTTTGATCATTGTTGCAGGCGCGGTCCGCGCGGATGGCGACGATGTGTCGACGATCACCCATGGGGGCGACACCTATATCGCGGGCGGACAGGTGAATGAAACGATCCGCAGCACGGGCGACGCCTTTGTTTCTGCGCGCACGGTAGAGGCGCGGGGGGAAGCGGATCAGGATTTGCATGTGGCCGGGTTGGATGTGTCGATTGGGACGGATGTTGCGGGCGATATTTATGCCGCGGGCATGACCGTCGTGGTGCGGGGCGCCGTGGGCCAAGACCTGACGGTTGCGGGGTTTTCTATACGCACAGAGCGTGACGCGACCACCCAAGGCAATGCGCGGTTGTTCGGCAATTCAGTCACTATTGAAGGGCCAATTGAGGGGGCATTGATGGTCACGGGCCGCGACGTGATTGTGAATGCGCCCATCGCGGGCGACGTACGGATCATGGCGCAGACCCTGACGTTTGGCGCGGAGGCTGTCATCAGCGGTGCCCTAACCTATTCGACCCCGGACCGGATCACGGTGCCGCCCCGCGTGGCCGCCGAAGACCGGGTCGTGTTTGAGCGTCTTTCGCATGCCGAGATGTGGGAAGAATGGGATGAGATCGGGCAAGAACTGCCCGGGGTGCCGCCCTTTGCCTCGATGATATTGGGGTTCGTGATTTCGTTGCTGTTTTTCGTGGTGCTGGGGGCGTTGATGCTCAGCTTTATGCCTGAGCGGTTGGAGCGCCTGCGCCAGAGCGTGTCCGACGCGCCGGGACGGTCTTTTCTATTGGGGGTTGGGGGCTTGTCCGTGTTGTGCGGGTTGGTGCCGATCACCGCGTTGACGGTGGTGGGGCTGCCGTTTGTGCCGGTTGTTTTGCTGGCAATCGTGGTGGCGTGGATGCTGGGCTACGCGCTAGGGACGTATAGCGTGGCGATGCGGATCTGGGCCGGATTTGGCCATGAGGCGGACCCAAGCAACACAGCGCGCCTGTTGGTTTTTGCGGCGGCGTTGGGGGTGGTCGCGCTGTTGAATTTCATCCCCTTTGTGGGCTGGGTGGTCAATTACACGCTTGTTTTGTTGGGTGTTGGCGCGATGACCGGTGCTGCGTGTCGGCGCATGACGGGGGGATTTGAGCGCAACGCCAGGGCGCGCGGGGAGGAATCAAACCAAGAGAGGACAGTGCCATGACGACGCAAGGGTTGGAGGTGATCGATCACAGCGTGCAGTTGATCCATGAATGGATCAATGAGTTGGCGGGGCGGTTGGATTGGGCCTCAAAGCGGAATGCATTGCGGCTGTTGCGGGTGACTTTGCAGCGCGTACGCGATCATCTGCCGGGCGATGAGCTGGCGCAGTTTTCGGCGCAGATGCCAGTGTTTTTGCGGGGGTTTTTGTTTGAGGGCTGGGCCCCGAAACGGACCTTGTTTCACGAACGCTCGGCCCGTGAGTTTATTGCGACAATTGATAAGGCGATGGCCGAGAGCAGCGAATATCGGGGGAGTGAAGATATCCGTTGCGTGTTTGATCTGTTGAACGCGCGGCTAAGCGCCGGTGAGATCGAGGATATTCGCGCCTGCCTGCCGCAGGATTTGCGCGCATTGTGGCCCGCGCCCGAAGCGTAAAAACGGCCCTGCGGGGGTGCCCTGGGGCCGAAAAACCCTTTGTTAGTCTATATCGCCCAGTGACAACCCCAGAAGGGCGGTTGGTTTTTGGATGATGATTGTATGGCTTTGGTCAATCGCGATGATCTTGCTTTTGCGCAGTTGCGTGAACGTGCGGCTGACTGTTTCGGTGGTTAAACCAAGAAAATCCGCGATGTCGGACCGGCACATCGGCAGTTTGACCTGACGATAGTTTCCCAAATCCTCCCCGACACGATCTGTTAACACACATAAAAACGACGCCAGCTTTTCGGTGGCCGATTTTCGCCCAAGCATCATGAAGTGGTCTTGCATGGCGCTGATCTCGCGCAGGGCGGCTTGTAACAGGGCGTTGTGAAGGACGGGATCGCCTTCGCCGGTTTCAAGATGCGCGCGGCGGAACGGTTGCAGGCGCGCGTCTGTCAGAGTTTCGCAATCTGTGTGGTGTCGGCCATCGGTCGGAAATCCAATGATATCGCCGGGATAGCCAAAGGCGATGACCTGGCGGCGCCCATCCGTAAGCAGCCGGGTCAGCCGCACAACGCCGCTGGTGACTTGATACAGCCAGTCCACTTTATCGCCTTCGTAGTACAAAAAGGCACCGGGGCGCAGGCGGGCCTCTGCGGGTTTTGGGGTACTGCTGGCCAAGGGGGCAAGGGGGGTGGCAATCGTGCCGGGATCAGGAATTGTGACGTACATCGACGTGTCCTCCGCGCTCGTGTCGGAGTGACATTGGTTAACGAGTGTAATATGCATTAAATGCTATATGTAGCGTTTTGTAATTTTTTGTAACTGGGGGTCACCGGTTTTGGGGTGCAGATACGGCCCCCGCGCGGCCCATTTTATGTATTGTGAGAAACAAATATGGGTGATCCGACAATTCTGATTGTGGATGATGACCCCAAGATACGAACGCTTTTGCGCAACGTGTTAGAGGGCGATGGGTTCGCAGTGCATGAAACCGCATCAGCGGCTGGCGTGCATAAGGCGCTGGCGCAGGGGCACATTGATCTGATCACGCTGGATATTAATCTTGGTAAAGATAACGGTGTTGATCTCGCGCGGGAAATACGGCGCACGTCCGCGGTGCCGATTGTGATGTTATCGGGCAAGGACGACGTGATTGATCGCGTCGTTGGGTTAGAGGTCGGGGCGGATGACTACATCACCAAACCGTTCCACATTCGCGAAGTGACTGCGCGTATTCGGAGCGTTCTACGCCGGTCAAAGTGTACAGGCGCGGCGCAGGTTTCTTCGGTTGAGGTGCCCTCGGACGATCATGTTTTGCAGTTTCATTTTGATGGCCTCACAGCAATACCGGAGCAGTTGGAACTGTTGGATCGCAATAACCTTGAATGTAATCTGACAGTTGGCGACTTTAAGCTGTTGATGATATTTCTTGAACGGCCCAAGCGGGTCCTGTCGCGTGATCAGTTGCTGGACCTCACTGGTGGGACCTCTTGGACGCCGATGGATCGCACAATCGACAATCAGATCGCCCGGCTTCGCAAGCAGATTGAGCGCGACCCCTCAACCCCTAAGCTGATCAAGACGGTGCGCGGCGTAGGCTATACCCTGACTTGTTCAGTCACGGAGGTTCACGCCCCCGAGCTGGGCCCAAGCAAAGCGTGAAGCCGTTTGATCAGATCAGCCTGACGGTAAGGTTTGTGAAGGATTTCTTGCGGCGTGGCGCCTGACATTGAGCCTGTGACGGCGTCGCTGGCGTAACCGGAGGTTAACAGGACCTTTAGGTGAGGAAATTCCGTGCGGATGCGCGCAGCGAGATCATAGCCGTTCAATGTGCCGGGCATCACCAAATCAGAGAAGACCAAGTCCACGGCGACCCCGTCCTTAAGCATTTGGTAAGCCTCATCCCCTGAGCTGGCCTCCTGTGTCTCGAAGCCCAAATCGCGGATGCGTTCAACTGAGATTTTGCGCACCAGCGCATTGTCTTCGACCACCAAAATACGTTCTTTGTTGCCATGCCAAGGCGCGGAGGGTGTATCGGATTGAGGCGCGGTGTCGAGCGTTGCAGCCGCGTGGGCCGATGGGAAATAAAGGCCAAAACTGGTGCCATGCCCCGGCTCACTATACAGTGTTATGTGCCCGCCCGATTGGCGTACGAACCCGTAAACCATCGCAAGGCCAAGCCCTGTCCCATTGCCATCAGATTTGGTGGTAAAGAATGGCTCAAAGGCACGGCTTTGCGCCTCTGGGGGCATGCCGGTCCCGTTATCGACGACGGAAAGACGAACGTAATGACCTGATTTTATGTCTGTTTCCTGAGCGATGTAATCATCGTCAATCGTAACGTTGGCGACAGAGACCATCAGCTCTCCGCCGTTGGGCATTGCGTCACGGGCATTGAGCGCGAGGTTCATCAGCGCTGATTGCAACTGCGTGGGATCAATCAATACCGGGTCCGCATCGGCCGCAAAATCAGTGCTGATCCGATAAGAGGCGCCAAGCGTGCGTTCGAGCAGGTGCAATGCGTCACGACATATTTCACCGAGATCTGATTTCACCGGATGCAGGGTTGTACGACGGGCAAACATCAGCAGTCGTTTGGTCAGGTCTGCTCCCAACTCTGCGGCTTCTAGTGCATCTTGGATAAGGGCCGTTTGGCGGTCATCTGTGTTGCGCATTTCGAGCAGCTCAAGGTTGCCGGTTACGATTGTTAGGATGTTGTTAAAATCATGGGCGATGCCGCCGGTCATTTGGCCAATGGCGTCCAGTCGCTGGGACCGAGAGAGCGCGGCTTCGGTGGATTTGCGTTGCGTCAGGTCATGCATAATACCGATGAAGATTTCATCACCATCGGTCCCGGCACGGCCCACAGACAAATGTAGTGGGAAAACGGTGCCGTCCTTACGTTTTCCTTCGACTTCGCGGCCCAGCCCGATGATCCGCTTTTGGCCCGTGGTCATGTGGTCGGACATGAACCCGTCGTGCAAATGGGCCAATGCATCGGGCATCAAGATGCGCACATTTTGGCCCTGCATGTCTTGGGTCGTGCGTTGAAACATCTTTTGTGCAGAATTGTTAACGCTGAGGATTTTGCCTGTGCGATCCGAAACCACGACCGCATCCACCGCCGCGTCCATAATGGCCAGCAGAATTGCATTGGTCTGGTTGGGGTCATCCTTGTGGGTGTCATGCACGGCTTCGCTCCTCCCCACGGGTTGGGCCAATGGGTGGGGGCAGTACAAACCGAAACGGTTCATTTATCAATCTTGGAGTGGTTCGCCATTGGATGTGTTGGGCTGGACATGGCCATTTTGCGAGGTCAGCACAGGGGTTAAATCTGCTGTGGTTAACACACCCAAAAGGTCATGCTCTTTGACGACCATAAATTTGCGTCGCCCGGTGCGCGCAATGGTATCCAGAACCTCAGAGATTGGCAGATCAGGGTCAAGCATGACGGCTGGATCAAGCCCTGCAAACACGTCACCCACCCGCGTATTTGCCCAGTTTTCTCGGTCGATGGCTGCTAGGACAGACATGTCGATGTGCCCCAATAAGACGCCGGTTTCGGTGACGGGAACAAAGCTTTTACGCGCGTGCAGGATGATGTCATGAATGACATCGGACAGCATCATATCGGGGCTGGCGGTTGTTGGATTTGGGGTCATTAAGGTGCGCACAGTTTGACTATTTGAGGTCAATTTGAGCAGGTGTTGCGCCATGCTTGCGCGCGCCGCGAGCAAAACAAATGTGCCGATTAAGATCGACCAAAGCCCGGAAGCAATTGCCCCGCGAAAAAGCGCAATAACCCCCAACCACATCAGCCCATAGGCCAACAGGCTGCCCGATTGGGTTGCCACGCGTGTCGCCATCAGAGCGTCGCCTGTTTGATACCAAACCGCCGCGCGCAGCACGCGTCCACCATCCAATGGGAAGGCAGGCAAGAGGTTAAACAGGGCCAACACAAGGTTAATGGTGCCAAGGTATATTAGAATGGCCACGATTGGCTCCGAGGCGCCAGTTTCGGCGACCAAGGCCCCAAGTACCCAAAATCCAAACGCAAGACATATCGACATCGCAGGGCCCGCTACAGCGATCCAAAACTCGGCTCGGGCTGAGTGCGGTTCGCGGCTCATCTCTGCGACACCACCGAAGAGAAAGAGGGTGATGCCTTTGATTTCGATGCCCAATTGGCGGGCCACTACGGAATGGGCTAACTCGTGGAGTAGCAAGGACGCGAACAACCCCAACATGCCAAAAACGGCCATGGCCATATATGTGGATGGCGGGGCGCCCGGCAGGGCTTGGGGGAAGTATTGGCGCGAAAGGCTCCAGGTGATGAGGGCTGCAATCAGCACCCATCCGGGGGCAATCTTTATGTCGAAATCGTTAATCGAAAACAGTTTTACGGCATTTGCAAACATGATCGCCTCGTTTCTGTGCGCAACGTTATACGCTTTGAACAAGGTCTGATTGATTTGGCTCAAGCTTTGGGGTTCAGCTCCGATAGAATAGTATTGGTAGTCTGCTTGTGACGGATCGGGTGTGTAGCTAACATCCGCAGGTCGTCACCTGATATGTTAATAGCGCTTTATCGCATAATCAAGATTATGTATTCACACTGCCAACACAACAGGCCAAGTCTGCTCTTAAACGACTGTCACCGACATCGTCCCAAGAGCAGGAATTTCCACTTCCATCACATCACCCTTAACGATTGGCCCGACACCCGATGGTGTCCCCGTCATGATGACGTCGCCTGCCGCCAGCTCAAAGTACTCTGACAAATAGGAAATCATCTCAGGGGTTTTCCAAATCAGTTGGTTCAAATCCCCCTCCTGACGCACTTCGCCGTTAACCTTGAGCGTGATCGCCCCTTCCTCCAGATGGCCAACTTCGGCCACAGTGTGGATCGGTCCAATGGGTGCGGACCGCTCAAACGCCTTGCCAATTTCCCATGGGCGACCCGCCTTTTTCATCTCACCCTGACGGTCACGGCGCGTCATGTCTAGCGACAGCGCGTACCCATAAACATGGTCCATCGCACTTTCGACAGGGATATTCGTGCCACCGGACTTCAACACAACGGTCAGTTCCGCTTCATGATGCACATCGGACGTATGGGGCGGGTACGGGAACTCACCCGAAGCATCTAGATTGTTCGGGTTCTTTTGAAAAAAGAACGGCGCCTCACGGTCCGGGTCATGACCCATCTCAATCGCATGGGCTGCGTAGTTGCGCCCGATGCAATACACGCGGCGTACTGGAAATGCCCCTCCGGACTTCACGGGGATCGACGTCACAGGCGGCGCGGGGATCACGAATTCGGTCATTTAGAGGCTCCAATCTCAAAAACAGCCTGACCACTATAGACCGGGCCATCCAAATTCAATCCAACCAATATTCAGATTGGTTTGGCCTATGCAGGCACGTCTCGTTGCCCGCAATTTCTCGGTCACAAAACACAAATAATGGCCGCGCCCCGTCAGTACAGGCTTGGTCACAGGGCACAGTCTAGGGGCCGCCTCGGTGAACGGATCGCAACACTGCCAAGGCAGCATTAAGTATTGATATAGAACTTAATGTCGAAACGGGTGCGCAGCACCGCGTTTCAGCCTCCACGCCCCCTGCCCTAACAGGCAATGGCCCATCAGGTTCGAAGGAATAGCATAATCGCCAATTTACCAACCTGATGGCCCCAAAAATAACGGCCCAGCACCCAAAAGGATACCGGGCCGCAATAAATAACTGGGAGGATTATGTACAATATACTCCGAGCGTAACCTCAACGGCACCTAAAGCAAGTATTATTTTAATACTTATAGAAATGCTAACACAAAGATCACAGACCAGTTCAAACGCGCGGTTCACGCACGTCACATCCGTGACAGCCGATCTTCGTCATCCACAACCGCCAGCGCGCGGCCCGCGCCCGTCCAATTCCACGCCACGATGTTAAAATCCGACGCAGACGCCCCCTTTGCAAAGCTCTTGATTAACAACCCCGCAAACCCATCAGCAATCAGTCTGCGTGCAAAATCCTGCGTAGGCACCGCCTGCCCGTCCAGCATCCTCATGCGCCACGCAGGATCGCCCAGCATCGCCGCCGACATCCCGTATCGCTCTATCTCACCCTCATCCCGCGCATCAAAAACTGGACCCAAATCAGCCGTATAAGACACTAAAATCGTAGGTTGCAGGCTTCCGACCTGGTTGGCCTCTCGCAGCGCAGTCCCCGGCGCAAGCGCCGTATAAAGAGCAGGCACACCCTTAGGGTTAAACCGCCCGCCATAACGCTCTGCCCCGCGACCAGACAGAGGCGTGCGCGCATAAACAGGGTTCAACGCCCGATACAGCGGCCCCGCATAGCGCCCATCCTTCAAAGGCATCAGGCAAAGACGCCCGCATCGACCGCATCAATATATTCCAAAACCTGTTGCGCTTTGCCTTCCTGCACAAGCTGCATGGCCGTGCGCCCGTCAAACCCGGGCAAAGGCTCTGATCGGTACCACGCATAGGCCATCAGTTCCGACCCAAAACGCGGCTCCACCTTGTTGAGCACTTCGACCAATTCACGCAAGCGGCGCTGCGTCTTGTCCGAACTGATACGCGCACGCCGCTGCAACGCATCCTTGCCCAAACCAACGGTCAAAGCGATCTCCTCAGCGGAGGTGCGCAAAACAGCCGCGATCTTCCGAGGCTCAAATTGTCCAGCTTCAGCAAAGTTAGTGATATGCATGGTCGACACTCCAACAGCTATACTGACGCTATATAGCGACATTTTCACTGAATTTCAAGCCACCAGAGGCCTCCACACCTTCTACACAGCCCCCTGCCCGCTCCGCTGGTTTCCGAATACGCGCTCCAGCCAGCAACCAAACCACCCTGCCCTACTGGTCTCCGCACTCAGTATCCACACATCCAAAACTGACGCGACATCATCGGACTGCCCCATCAACTCCGGAAAGTCAGCCCCTACCCCCAAAGCCCCGGCGCGGCATCAAAACGGCGCGACAAACCTTCTGCCCAATAACCTCGGATCCATCCAGCACGAGATCAGAATTAACCGAGAAAGCAGCGACCAACCCGCCCCCACTCAGCCCTACAGGTACCCGCTGTAGATGAGCCTTCTACGCACCTCAGGGGCATCACAAAGCCCACCCGATGTTGCCTCACGAACAAACACTTTACACTCATCATCAAACAAATCGTGCTAGCTTTCGGCGCGTAAAGCCACCCATCTCAACATTATCGTTTGGCTAATTAGAACCATCTCTAATGCATACGTCATTCGAGCTTAACAGAAGCAATCAAGAGCTCTGTTCAAACAAAACAGAATCCAGCCAACGCCCAGATGCCCGCGATATCGAAGCAGCCGTGACCGCGCCTATCTCATCCCAACGAGTTTAGCCGTGTCATAGGACCGCTCAAAGCGCCGCCATTTCAGTTAGACACGTCCGCCTCGAGATTGAGACCAACCGCAATGCAGCAAGCCCTGACCTTACAGTAGCTACAATAGAGGAAGCTTCAGGATAGCTTACGATTTCGAGCCTTGAATGTCGTCAAAAATGCCAGGACTCAGATCCTCCCAAAACGCTTCAATCGCATCTCGGTTCAGAGCCGACATCCATCCGTGTCGCTCGAAGTCCGCGCGGGCACCGCCTTCAAGCCTAGAACCGAACAAGCGTTTATCTGCATCCCGTTGCGTGGGAGACCGCGATGCTGCGGCATCTCTGATCGCCCCGAGTTTCGCGCCCCGTTCAGAGAGTGGTTTCGCCGGGGGGTTTCGCGGCGAAACCTGCTCTGACTCTTCTAGAGCTCGGGTTAAATAGGCTGCAGCATTGCGCACGTCTTCGCGACCCAGAACGTAGTCGAGCTTTACCGCTAAGGCACCCTCACCGTGCTCCTTAATCCACTGCCTCGCAAGTCGATCCGTCACCCCAAGCGCAAGCAATTTTGGATATACCTCTGAATTCCTCAACCCTTCACCATCATCCAAATCGAGTATTGAAAGCTGAGGATTGTCAGCAATCTTAAACCGAATGTGACTGACGGCACGCCCGGTTTTTCGCAGATCCGGCGTGACGATAATATTGGAAGACTTATTAACCTCTGCGACCGCAGGCTTAATGATCTTGGCATTCAAATGCTTGAAGGTCTCGTAATAAGGACTGTCACCGACGCCCATGAGGCGGCGGAAAAGGTCTAGGTCCCACCAACCTGTCGACCCCGTGCGGATGAACCGATAGCAATTCTCGTATAAGGCGAGCGCGTGACCGGACGTGAAACGCCTTTGGATGTTAAGATTGATTAACGCAAAGACTTTTGGGTCATGCAGCTTTTGGGCGAGGGCAGGGGAGTAGGCGTATTCACAGACCCCACCCTTTAGCTTTGCGAAGGACAAAAGAGCCGAGACACCCCATTCTTGCTGGCCTTTCTCATCCAGCATATCCCACTCGGCCACCGTCTCGGCGAGTCCGCGGAGAGCTGCCTTCAGCGTGTCGGTATCATTGGAATTGTAGCCAATCATCAAGCAAAGAGTGCGTGCATCGATACGGTGCGCGGCTTGGGTTGTGATTGTGTCATATGCGTTGAGCAAGAGAACGTTGGACAATTTACGTTGCAGCAAGGTTAACTTGCCCGAGACGTGAATCGCCGCAACGTGCTTTTTTACAGCCCGTCGACGCAAAGCTCCGGTTAGGTCTTCCTTGGGAATCTCATCCATTTTTCTGCCCTTTTGAGCCAATGTGCCTTTTAGGGTGCCTGAAAGCAAGGTAGAGTTGGGCACCTTTGAAAATAGGCTGAACTAACTACTCAGCTCCTGAAAGGTGCCCATTTGCGGGATCGCGAAACCGCGAAACCCACGGTACAGTGCCTAAACAAGGGGTTTCGCGAGGGTTTCGTGTGCGGTGAGTCGCAATTCCTGCGAATCGGTGCATGTTCTCCTGCATATAGGCACCATTGAACCTGCTAATGGGTGCTGATGAACCCGTAAGTGGGTACCTATATCCATTTAACCTATTGACTCAAAACACTTAATAACACTCAAAGTCTTTAAATATTAGTAAAGAATCTTAAATCGAAAGCCGACCTTTTATCGGTATGTTCTAACAATAAAGAAAATTCTGGCGCGAGAGACTGTCATGTGACATGTTTTGGGCAATATCGCCGAAAAAGGCGAACACATAGGTCCTGAGCAGGAATCCGATATGGCGCGTACTCCCAATGGCAAAGCACCTTTGCCACCGTATTTCAATATAGACCCCAAAGCGGCTGCGGATAAATTGTCTGCGCCAATTGATACTGCCCGGTTCTCAAAGGCGGCGGCATTTGCGGCCCGCGGACGGGATGATTTAGCCAAACGCGGCTATGCCCCAGATGGCAAGAAACGGCTTCGGAAATTTTCGACTTGGGAAGTGTGCAGGTATTTGATTCCGGTTGCTGCCGCGCACCTGCGGCGAGTTTTGCGCCAGAACCCAGACTTGCCGCAAGGCGAGGGGGAGGGGAACAGCAAGTGGTTTACGCTGGAGGATATTGTGGCCATCCGCGAGCACTTTGCCGCGGAAGGTGCCAAGGATAGAGACTATCGCGCGTGGCGACCCGAAGGTTTACCCGCGAAGGTTTTGGCGGTTGCAAACTTTAAGGGCGGGGTCGGAAAAACATCCACGGCGGCGCATTTGGCAATGTCGGCCGCGTTGGATGGATACCGTGTTTTGGTTGTGGATTTGGACAGCCAAGGGTCGATGACCTCGATCATGGGGGGCACGGTTGAGGACGAATGGCAGACGGTTTTCCCGCTATTGGCGCGTGATTTTGCTAGCCATTTGGAAGAGGAGAACAAGGTTCGGCGCGCGGCAGGTGAGGCCGAACATGCCTTCGATGAGACGCTGACGGAGGCGCGCGGCCTGGATCCGGCAAGCCTAATTCAATCAACGCACTGGCCGAACATTGACCTGATCGGCGCCCAATTGAACCTGTACTGGGCTGAATTTCAGGTACCTGTGTGGCGCATGCAGACGCGGGGCTGGGCGCTGTGGGACAGTCTGCACAATGCTTTGCAGGACGGAGGTATGCTGGATGAGTACGATATTATCATCCTCGATACGCCGCCCGCGCTGGGATACTTAACCATTAACGCCTTGGCGGCGGCGGATATTTTGTTGGTACCGTTGGGTGCCTCGTTCCTGGAATTTGATAGTACGGGGCGGTTTTTCGACATGATTTATTCGACATTTGCTTCGATCGAAGAGGGCGAGAATGCGCGGCGCAGATCGCTTGGCTTGGCGGAAACGCGGTTTGAATGGGACGCCGTTCGGGCGTTAATCACGCGGTTTGATGCCGGTCAGCAGACCGACTTGGCGAATGTGATCCAAGCCTATTTTGGAGACTTCATGACAACTTACCGGCAGGAAACCACCGCAATGGTGGGGCAGGCGGGTGAGCAGGTTTCAGGAATTTATGAGACAGATTACCGCGAATTTAACCGTGATACCTATGTGCGTGGGCGCGAGACATTTGATCGGACGTGGGCGGAGGTCAAGGAAGTGATCTTGGCCACGTGGTGGCGCGATCAGGCGATGAAGGAGGCTGAGTGATGGCCAAACGCAGAAAGCTGGAGACGCCCTCGGCGGAGGATTTGAGCAAGCTGGCCGCAGAAATTGACGGGGCTTCCGGAGAGAGCGCGCGCAGCGTAAAGCCCGCGCCTATTAGCCAAATCGCGGCGGAAGCGGCAGGAGCGGTGGACCCGCGCCCCAGTGGGGACCGCACCGCGAGCGCCCAGTTGAGCCGCGCCGAAGAGCAAGGATTGTTGATCCGCGAGATAGCGTTGGACGACATCGAGGCCGAGGCCTTGGTGCGGGACCGCGTGGTGTTGGACGCGGTGGCGTTGGAGGAATTGCGCGCCTCAATCGAGCGCAACGGCATCCGTTTGCCCGTGGAAATTTATGCCAACGCGCCGGGGTCTGCGCGGCCCTATGCGCTGTTGTCGGGGTATCGGCGTTTAGTCGCAGTGCGACAGTTGTTCGAGGCCACGGGGGATGCGAAATGGTCGACCATCAAGGCGATTGTGCGCGCGCCCGACGCCTTGGGTGGGCCGTTCGTTGCGATGGTCGAGGAAAACGAGATCCGCGCGCAGCTGAGCCATTATGAGCGGGGCCGAATTGCGGTGATCGCAGCGCAACAGGGCGTGTTTGCCAACACCGAAGCCGCCGTGAACGCGTTGTTCCCGGTGGCGAGTAAGGCGAAACGGTCGAAGATACGGTCCTTTGCGGTGATCTTTGAGGAATTGGGCGATGTGCTGCATTTCGCGGATTTGATCACGGAAAAGCTGGGATTGCGGATCGCGAATGCGCTGCGCGAGGGACATGAGGAGCATCTGCGCGATATCGTGATTAACGGTCTGGCGGATACCCCCGATCAGGAGGTCGCCTTGTTGCACAAGGCGCTGGATGCGTTGGGGCCTGAGTTGGATGCGCCGCGGCGCTCTGGGCGGCCGCGCAAGCAGGCGGATGCGGTGACGCGTACGGGCAGTGGTATGGCGATGAGTGCCGCGCGCAAGGGTCGTGTTACGACCATTCGGATTGAGGGCAGGGCGCTGGAAAACCCCGCGTTAGAGACCCTTTTGGCCCAAATTGAGCGGTTGTTACGCGAGGAGTAGGCGGCGCGCGGCCAGCCAGCTGGCCAGTGCCATCAGGCCCGCAGTTGCGAGGCATGCGGGGAGTCCCCCGAGTTGGTAGCTGACGCCGGAGAGGAGGGTGCCGATGAGCCGCCCCGCCGCGTTTGCCATATAGTAGAAGCCTACGTCGCGGGTGATGCGCTCGGCCTTGCCGAAGGCGAGGATGAGGTAGGAGTGGACCGAGGAGTTCACCGCGAAGACAAACCCGAAGATGAGGAGCCCTGTCACGAGGGTTGCGGTGAGCCATGGCGCAGGGCCGTCAGTTGTGAGCGTAAGGGCTGCGAGCACGAATGGGATTGGGACGAGTGCGCCGGCCCAGGTGATGGCTTTGCGGGTGATGGTCGCCTCGGATTGGGTGGGGCCGCCGAGGATGCGCGGGGCGAGGGCTTGGACCGCGCCGTAGCCGATGATCCAGAGCGCCATGAAGCCGCCGACGAGGAAAAATGCCTCACGGCGACCATCGGGGGTGCCGTCGGAGAGCACGCTTTGGAAGTAGATCGGGAGGCCCACGACGAACCATACATCGCGCGCGCCGAACAGGAACATCCGGGCGAGGCTGAGACGGTTGACGCGGACGTCGGTGGAGCGCCATTCGCCGCTGGTTTTGGTGGGTTTGCTTGGGCCGGGTAGGCCGGGGGGCAGGAATGCTACGACCGCGATCAGGATCGTGAGCAACACCGCCGCCATGCCCCAGATCGCCGCTTGGAACCCTGCGAGGCCGAGCAGGGCAGCGCCGAGGAAAAACCCCGCCCCTTTGACCGCGTTTTTGGAGCCTGTGAGCACCGCGACCCAGCGAAAGAGGCCTCCGTTCTGGGAGGGGGCCAGCAGTTTAACGGCGGATTTGGACGACATCTTGGCGAGGTCTTTTGCGACACCAGACACGCCTTGGACGGCCATCACAAAAGTGACGGAAGCCGCGATGGACCATGCGGGGTCCAGCTGCGCCAAGGCCACGAGTGCCGCGATTTGCAGGCCAAGTCCCGCGTAGAGGGTGGCTGCAAGCCCGAACCGGGCCGCGAGCCAGCCCGCGCCAAGGTTGGTGATGATGCCCGCGACCTCATAGAGCAGGAATAGCCAAGCCAGTTGCACCGGCGAAAAGCCAAGCGCGTTGAAGTGCAACAAGACCAGCATCCGCAGCGCACCGTCCGACAGCATGAACGCCCAATAGGCGGCTGTGACGGCGGTGTAGGCGCGCAGCGGGTTGGCGGCGGCGGGTGTCATAGGGCGCGCGCGACCATGCGCGTGATGTCGCCCAAGCGGCAGCTATAGCCCCATTCGTTGTCATACCACGCATAGAGCTTGAGCTGGGTGCCATTGATCACCATCGTGGAGGGCCCATCGATGATTGCGGAGCGAGGATCATTAGTGAAATCGCAGGACACAAGGGGGCGGGTTTCATAGCCCAGAATGCCCTTGAGAGGGCCTGCGGCGGCGTCTGCGAACAGTTGGTTCACCTCGTCCACGGTGGTTTCACGGTCCAGTTCAAACACGCAATCCGTGAGCGAGGCGTTCAGCAGGGGCACGCGTACGGCGTGGCCGTTGAGGCGGCCTTTGAGTTCGGGGTAAATGAGGGTGATGGCGGTCGCGCTGCCGGTCGTGGTCGGGATCAGGTTCGTGAGCGCGGAGCGCGCGCGGCGCATATCCTTGGCGGGGCGGTCCACGATGGTTTGGGTGTTGGTCACATCGTGGATCGTCGTGATGGAGCCATGCTTGATGCCAAGGTTTTCGTGGATCACTTTGACCACGGGCGCGAGGCAATTGGTCGTGCAGGAGGCCGCCGTGACAAGGGGTTGCGTGCCGTCGAACAGATCATGGTTTACGCCGTAAACAAGGTTTAGGGCATCGCCGTCTTTGACCGGAGCGCTGACCACCACGCGCTTGACCCCCGCCGCGTAGTAGGGCGCGATTTTGGCGGCGGTTTTGAACACCCCTGTGCAGTCGATCACCAGATCGATGTTCATGTCCGCAAGGGGCAAGCCTTCGATGGTTTTTTCATGGGTTAGGGGGATGGTGCGGCCATCAATCGTGAGGCCGGTGTCCGTGTGGGTGACGGGGCGCGACCAGCGGCCATGGACGCTATCGAATTCGAGCAGGAGCGCGTGTTGTTCGGCGTCTCCGACGGGATCGTTGAGTAAGACGATTTCACCGCCTGCGCCGGTGTCGATCAGGTCGCGCAGGACGAGTTTTCCGATGCGGCCAAGGCCGTTGAGTGCGATGCGGGTCATGGAATTAACCTTGTTTAGGGGCGTCGATGCCAATGGCATCTAGATGCGTTTGGAGACAAATCGGGCTGAGCGCGGTGAAGGGAAGCCCGAGAAAGGCCGTAATCCGGTGGCGCAGGAGCGCGTAGGTCTGGGCGAAAATAGCGGCGCGTTCTGTGTGACTGCCGGGGGTGTTCACGGGGTCGGGGACGCCCCAATGCGCGGTATAGGGGTGGCGTGGCCATGGGGCGCAATCGCGCGCGGCGGCGGCGTCACACACGGTGAACACAAAGTCCAAATGCGGCGCGTCAGGCTGTTGGTATTCGGTGATGTGTTTTGCCCGCAGGCCGGACGTGTCGTGCCCGTTGCGCGCCAGTGTTTCCAGCGCAAGGGGGTGGAGCGTGCTGTTGGGCAATGTCCCGGCAGATGCGGCGCAAATTTTGACCGGGCTGTCGGGGGCAAGATCGCGCAACAGGGCCTCGGCCATGATAGACCGAGCGGAATTCTTGGAGCAGATGAACAACACGTTCCAAGGGCTGTTGGACGGGGCCGCGAGGCAGGCCTGTATGGGGGCTACAAGGTCAGGCCGGGCGCGGCCCATGTCCAGCGCGAGGTAGCTGAGGAGCGCCTCGGCTGCCTCGATGTTGACGGAATAGAACAGTGACCGGCCATCGCGGTCGACTTTTGCCAAGCCGCTGGCCACCAAATCCGACAGATGATGAGACAGGGTGTTTTGTTTCACCGCGAGCGCGGTTGCGATTTCGGTGGGGCGCACGCCCTGAGGGGCGAAACGCATCAACAGCCGAAACGTGGCCAATCGGCCGGGGTGGCCGAGGGTCGAGAGAGCGCGGGTGGCGAGCGTGGTATCCATATTTCCCGTTTTATGGAAATATGGATACCAGTCGAGTGAAAGTTTCGTGACAGTCTAGAGGCAGCCCGCCAATGCGCCGGCCAAATTGCGGATCAGTTGCGGGTAAAGCGCGGGCCCCGGTGTGAGGTCGATGCCGAGCGGGTCGCTTACGGCGGTTTTTGCCGTTGTGCCGTCGAGAATGGTTTCGATGATGCCAGCGTTGAACTGGGGCTCGGTCAGGACGCAGGCGATGTCCTGATCCCGGACGCGGTCGCGGACCTGTGCGATGCGTGCGGGGCTTGGGTCGGTTGCGTCGCTGAGCGATACTGCGCCCGCTGCGGGAAAGTCGAATGCGGCCTCAAAGTGTTGATACGCATCATGAAAAACGATGAAGTTGCGGCCGCGTACGGGGGCAAGTATGGCGTTTATTTCGGCGGTCAGCGCGTCAAGTTCGGCGCGGGCGGCGGCGGCGTTGGCAAAGTAGGTGCCGGCGTTTTCGGGATCTGCGGCGGACAATTGTGCCGCGATCAGGTTGAGCCATGCGCCTGCGTTCGTAGGTGAGAGCCAGGCGTGGGGGTCATGGGCGCCGTGGGCGTGGTCGTCGTGCGCGTGTTCATCGTGTTCCGCGTGATCGTCATGCGCGGCGTGATCTGTATGGTCTTTGTGATCGTCGTGCCCGTTGTCACTGTGCCCGTGGTCGTCATGATCATCGTGGCTATGGGCCTCAAACAGGGCGTCTTCGCGCAGATCGAGCTTGGTTGTGACGTCCGCCTCAAGCAGGGTCAGGACGCTTGCGTTGGTCGCGAGGGTTTCGACCGCGTGTTCCATCCATGGCGCGAGGTCTTCGCCCATCCACACCACGATATCTGCGTTTTGCAGGGCCGATGCCTCGGACGGGCGGAGGTTGTATTCATGGGGTGAGGCGCCGGGGGGCAGGATCAGATCGGGGGTGCCGACGTCCGCCATGACCCGCGCCACAAGCGAGTGGACTGGGGCGATGTCAACCGCGACGCGCGGGGCGTCGGCTAGGGCGGTGCCGCCGATCAATGTGAGACAAAGCGTGAGGGCGGGGCGGATTCTGGACATCGGGGCCTCTGTGTGATTGTATAACGTTGCGAGTCGTATAAATGATATATAATAACATGACAAGAGAGGCCCGCCCATGACGTCAAGCTCTGCCACCCCATTGGGATTTGAGGCGCATGATCACGCGGCCTGCGTGAGCGGCGCGTTGGAGGCCGCGGAAGCGCGCTGTGCGGCGGAAGGGCTGCGCCTGACCCCGGTGCGGCGCAAGGTTTTGGAGCTGTTGCTGCGTGAGCACCGCGCGCTTGGGGCCTATGCCATTTTGGATTTGTTGCGCGACGCGGGGTTTGGGTCACAGCCGCCGGTGGCGTATCGGGCGTTGGATTTTCTGGTGGAGCATGGGTTTGTTCACAAGATTGAGCGACTGAACGCGTTTGTCGCCTGCGCGCACCCCAATGAGCGGCATTCGCCCGCGTTTATGATTTGCCGATTGTGCGATGCCGTGGCAGAGGCGCAGTCAGGGCCCACGCGCGGCGCGCTGGGGGTGGCGGCGCAGGCGGCCGGGTTTGAGATTGAAAAGACGGTCATGGAGGCCGAAGGGGTCTGCCCCGCGTGTAAGGATAAACCCCGAGTATGAGTTTGATTTCGGTTGAAAATCTGAAGGTTCGCTATGGGGCGAACACGGTCCTGAGCAACGTATCGCTTGCGATTAACCCCGGTGAAATCGTGACGATTGTGGGGCCGAATGGGTCCGGCAAGACCAGTCTATTGCGGGCGATTATCGGGGCGGCGACGCCGGCGGCGGGCGCGATTACGCTGCAACCGGGGCTGAGGATTGGATACGTCCCGCAAAAGCTGCATATTGATCCGACGCTGCCGATCACGGTGGAGCGGTTCATGCAGTTGACCGCGCGGGTGCCACGGGCGGCCTGTCAGGCCGCGTTGGAAAAAGCGGGTGTGCCGGGGCTGCTAAAGCGGCAGATGTCACAGCTGTCGGGGGGCCAGTTTCAGCGTGTTTTGCTGGCGCGGGCGTTGATCAATCGCCCCGATGTTTTGCTGTTGGATGAAGCAACGCAAGGGCTGGATCAGCCGGGATCGGCTGCGTTTTATCAGCAGATTGAGACAGTGCGCCGTGACACGGGCTGCGCCGTTTTGATGATCAGCCACGAATTGCACGTCGTGATGAGCGCGTCGGACCGGGTGATTTGCTTGAACGGGCATGTGTGTTGTGAGGGCGCGCCAGAGGTTGTGGCCTCGGCCCCTGAATACCGTGCGCTGTTTGGAACCGGTACCGGTGGTGCGTTGGCGCTGTACCGCCACGATCATGACCACACACATGGGGATGATTGCGGGCATGACCACACGCACAGCCCGTCAAAAGAACATGAGGCCGCTGAATAATGTTAGATGATTTTATGACCCGCGCGACGCTTGCGGGGGTTGGGGTGGCGTTCGCGGCGGCTCCTTTGGGGTGTTTTGTCGTCTGGCGGCGGATGGCCTATTTTGGCGACGCCACGGCGCATGCGGCTATTTTGGGCATCGCACTGTCGTTGGCCTTGCAAATTTCGGTGTTTGCGGGGGCGATGGTGGTCGCGCTGATCATGGCGTTGATGGTGACGCATTTGGCCGGGCGTGGCTATGCGATGGACACGTTGCTGGGGGTTCTTGCGCACTCAGCGCTTGCGTTTGGGTTGGTGGCGGTGTCGTTCCTGTCGGGGGTACGGATCGATTTGATGGCGTATTTATTCGGCGATATCCTTGCGGTGTCGCGGCTAGATTTGTTGGTGATCTGGGGGGGGGCTGCGCTTGTGGTGGGGTTAATCCTCTGGCGGTGGTCGGCTTTGTTAACCTCAACCCTTAACGAGGAATTGGCCTATGCAAGCGGGCTAAACCCAAAGCGAGAGCAGCTTATCTTAACCATTTCGCTCGCGATTACGGTGGCGGTTGCGATTAAGGTTGTGGGTGTTTTGTTAATCGCGGCGATGTTGATCATCCCGGCGGCTGCGGCGCGTGGGCTGGCGCGCACGCCCGAAGCTATGGCGGGGATTGCCGCGGCGATTGGGGCGATTTCGGCGGTGGCGGGCTTGCAGGGGGCCTATGTGTTCGACACGCCGGCTGGCCCATCGATCGTATGTGTGGCGGCCATTTTGTTTGCCTGCCTTAACCTTTTGGGCTGGCGGAGCCGCAGTGGTGCCTAGGCGGGGTTGACGCGGATCAATCGCATTTGTCCTTTTGGCAGCACGTTGGGCTGACAGCAGAAAGGACAGGACATGGCGTTAATTAATCTGTGTGAAATCCTAATGAACCAAGATCCGAAGGGGCCGCCGAAGGAGGCCCCTATGCCCGACGATCCGGCGCCGATGCCGCCATCGCGCGAGGATCCGCAAACCGAAGAGCCCATCGCCCCACCGGCTACGCCGGAAATACCCGCGCCAGATGTGCCGATTGAAGTGCCGGGGAATAACCCGTTTGAGGCGGGACACACCCCGCGCTAGGCGCAGGTTAATGCGCCAAAAACACAGGTATTTCAGTTTGTTCAACCATTGTGCGTGTGGTCCCGCCTAGCACGGTCTGGATCATGCGCCCACGAGCGTAGGCCCCCATGACGATCAGGTCGGCGCCGGTTTCGCGCGCACGGTCTTGGATGCAATCTGAGATTGGTCTTTCGCCGCTAGGATACTGAGAAACGGTGACAGTGCAGCCATGATGGCTGAGCCATGCGGCCAAATCGGTGCCGGGATCTTGGCCATCGTGTTCGGGTGTCATGATGGGATCGATGCAGCCGATAACCACTTCTTGAGCATTCTTAAGGTAGGGCAGGGCGCCGTGCACCGCTGCCGCTGCGGGGGGGCTGCTGTCCCATGCGATGAACACACGGGCGGGTTTTTGGGCGGTGTTGGCATTGACCTGAAACCCGATGGGAGAATGGAACAGAACGCCGGAAATGGCTTCGCGCAGGAGGTGGGGTGTGTCGCGCAGGTTGTTGGCAAAGACGGCCTCATCACTGACGCGCGCGCACCGGGCCACCTGATGTTTGACGTGTAGTGAGGCCGTGAGCGTACCCATGACTTGGCCCGAGGTGCCGTGGTGCGCGAGCAGTTTTTCGACCTCATCCACGCGGGTTTGTTGTGCGTTATGAGCCTGTTGGACCTGTAATTGCCAGTTGTCAGGGATGTTGACGGCGCCGTAGGGCGGGATGCCGTAGGCATAGGCGGGCAGGGCGGGCGTGGGATCAACCAACAGGCACACAAGGTGGGTTTCGTCGCGGCCTGTCATCTCCGCTATGGCGGCAATCTGGGCGTCTGGGGTTGCGCTGTTCATCACGAAAAGAAGGGTGCGGCTGCTCATGGTGGTCTCCGTTCTGGGGGCGGCTGTGGCCAAATCATGAAGGGAGCGTGACACGGGCGCGTGGGCCGGGACTGACAAAGATCAATGGACCTTGGGTCGTGCTGTGGCATCGGAAGGGGGTTAACGGATTGGACCGTGGGTGTTGGCGCCCAAGCAGGAGAGAAGCGGATGAAGAAGACCACACGATGGAGGGAGACGGCGGACGCGCTATCGCTGCCGGATCTGTGCCGGTTTGTTCATGCAGATGAAGATTGGGTTATCGAGTTAGTAGAGGAAGGCGTGTTGACCCCCGTGGGCAGTCATCGCGGGAATTGGCGGTTTGTGGGGGCGAGTATCGTGCGTGCGAAAAAGGCCGGTCGGTTGAGCCGCGATCTGGGGATCAACGCACCGGGTCTGGCGCTTGTGTTGGAATTAATGGAGGAACGGGATGCGGCGCGCCGGCGGCTTGCGCGGTATGAAACTCCGTAAAGTAGGCTCTATTTCAGGCGATTTTTGTATTTCCGATAGAGCCGGCTGTTTACCTTTATGAACTGTGACAGACCGCGGCCCAACAGGCCCGCCGGGCTTTGACGCAAGTAGAGATAGCCCGTGACGCTAGCGATCAGACCGCCGAATGCGTTGAGGATGAGGTCGCCCATCGTGTCGCTAAGACCGGATTTTTGCATGTTCATCCCAAGGCCTGCGTCCATCGTGAATTCAAAGATCTCCCATGTGGCGCCGACGGTCATCGCAACGCAAAAGCTGATGAGCGCGATGGCGGAAGGGGGTGCGGCGAAGCGGTCGCCTTCGAACAACATGAAGGCGAACAAGAACCCCATGAGGCCAAATCCCACCGCCGAAGAGCCGTGGAGCGCGAGGTCCCACCACCACAGACGTTCGTAGAAATCGAACGCCTCGCCCAGAAAGATGGAGGCAAAGCAAAACAGCGTGGTGAACAGCAAAAAGGGTAGCGGAAGGGTCAGGGACCAGCGGGCTGCGAGTAGCGGGGGGACCAGCGCGAGGCTGAGGGTTGTGAGGCTGACGAAGGCGAGGGACCAGCGCGCTAGGCCCAAAGAAATTAACCCCGTTAACAGTAGAAGTGTCCAGATGATCAGCATTGTACTGCTGGTATTTGGGATCACTTTCATGGGGGTGAATCGCTCCGTAGGTGTTAAAATCGCACGTGTTAGACACTATCTATGTGGGATGTCGTCACATTTCATCCGTATCGCCAGCTATAACATGCGCAAGGCCCGTGGGCTTGATCAACGACGTCGCCCCGAGCGGACCTGCGCAGTTCTTAACACTTTGGGGGCGGATGTTGTGGTCTTGCAAGAGGCGGATCGGCGGCTGGGGCCGCGTCCGCCTGCGCTATCGCGAGAGATGATTGCAGCGGAAACCGATTTTGACGTGGTTGAGGTGTGCGACAATGGGCTGAGCCTTGGGTGGCACGGCAATGCGGTTTTGGTGCGCAAGGGGCTGAGCGCGGGTGACGTGCAGCGCGTGTCTTTGCCGGGGTTGGAGCCACGCGGCGCGGTTCGCGTGGGGCTGAACGTGGTGCCGGGGCTGACGCTTGTGGCTACCCATTTGGGGCTGCGACGGCGAGATCGTCGTGCGCAGTTGGCCGCGCTGAATGCGGCTACGGCTGATGATACCCATTGCATCATTGGCGGTGATTTTAACGAATGGTCGGTGACCAAAGGGCTGGAACCCTTGGCCGCGCGGTTCAATACCCACAGTCCGGGCCGGTCGTTCCATGCGCGGCGTCCGATTGCGGCACTGGACAGGTTTGCGATGACGCCAGGTGTCATTTTGCGCGACGCCGGGGTTGAGGAAGGACCGTTGGCCAAGATCGCCTCGGACCATTTGCCGATCTGGTCGGACATCGAAATCCCGCCCGCTACTTGCTGAATAAGATGGGAACTTTGTGATCGCGCAGCAGTTCATACGAGGTCGCGCCGATCACAAAATCATAGGTCGAAGAATGGCCGAACGCACCTGTGACGATCATGTCGGCGCCTTTTTCAAAGGCCACGGCGCTGAGGACCGATGCGATGCTTTGGCCCAAGGGATCGCGATGTTCTAGGGTTGGGCGCAACCCATGGCGCGCGAACATTTCGGTAATGGCTATGGCATCATCGGCGGCCATCAGGTCCTCGGCGGTGCGGCCCACGCTTAGCACGGTTAGGCGCGCATCAGGCTCGGCGATGCATAGGACATCATGTGCGGCGCGCGCGGCTTCGCGGGTTTCGCTCCAGCCGAGGACGATCTTTTCGCCGATCTCGGGGCCTTGATAATCAGCGGGGATTACCAGCACCGGCCGCCCACATTCGCGGATCACGTCGCGCTGGATTTGGCGCATATCGCGGGGGTCTGTGTCTTGGCCATCTTGGGCCATAATCACCAGATCAGCGGCGCGGGCGCTTTCGATCATGCGGTCGATGGCGGAGCGGGTATCAGCCCGTACAACCCTAAATTCGCTCACAAAATCCTCGGGGCTGGTGTGGTGTTCGAAGATATCTTCGATTTCGGCGGTTTCTTTATTTTGGCTGCTGCGAAAAGCCAAAAACGTGTCTTCGGGAATGTGCATGGCGATGCCGGGATAGACCAAGATCGCTTCTACGGTGCGCAGGCCCACAAGATGCGCCCCGTGTGTTGATTGTCACTGAGAACTGACCCGGTAGCCCCATAAATTGTCACTGAGAAT
>NZ_CEZFMW010000044.1:0-26371 GCF_982993085.1 Thalassobacter sp.
AGATCGAAAAGACCCTCATGCACATCAAGGAACAGGGCATGACGACCATTCTGGTGGAACAAAACGCGGTTCGCGCGCTGGAACTGGCAGACCGGGCCGTGATCCTCGACACCGGTGGTATCGTCTTTGACGGTCTCGCCTCGGATGTTTTGGCGGACGAAGGCCTGCGGGCCGAATACCTCGCCATCTAAGGCTGACATTTCAAAATCCTTCGTAAGGCGCGCCAATCGGCGCGCCTTACCTCCGTTTCCTACATCACAATCGGAGAAACCGATGAGCGATAAGACCTATCCCCCCAGTGCAGAATTTTCGGCCAACGCCCACGCAGACGCCGCGACGTATGAGGCGATGTACACCGCCTCCGTCACCGACCCGGACGCCTTTTGGGGCGAGCACGGCAAGCGGATCGATTGGATCAAGCCCTACACCAAGGTGAAAAACACCCGCTACGATTTTGGCGACGTGGACATCAAATGGTATGAGGACGGCACTCTCAACGTTTCGGCCAATTGTATCGACCGCCATGCCACAGCGACCCCCGACAAAACGGCCATCATCTTTGAACCCGATGAACCAACAGAGCCCGCGCGCCACATCTCCTACCGGGAGCTGTTGGAGCAAACCTCGCGGATGGCCAACGTGCTCAAGGGTTTGGGTGTTGGCAAAGGCGACCGCGTCGTTCTGTACCTGCCCATGATCCCCGAGGCGGCCTATGCGATGCTGGCCTGCGCGCGAATTGGTGCGGTGCATTCCATCGTCTTCGCGGGTTTTTCGCCTGATGCCTTGGGCGCACGGATCAACGGCTGTAACGCCAAGGTCGTGATCACCGCTGACGAAGCCCCCCGGGGCGGGCGCAAAACGCCGCTCAAGACCAACACGGACAAAGCATTGCTGCATGGCAATGACGGCGTGAAATGCTTGGTCGTCAAGCGCACAGGCGGCCAGACCACATGGGTCGATGGCCGTGATTTCGACTACAACGCGCTGGCCGCTGAGGCTTCGACCTATTGTACCCCCGCCGAGATGAACGCCGAAGACCCCCTGTTCATTCTGTATACCTCCGGTTCAACCGGTCAGCCCAAAGGCGTGGTGCACTCCTCCGGCGGGTACCTCGTGTTTGCGGCAATGACGCATCAATACACGTTCGATTACCATGAGAACGACGTCTTTTGGTGCACGGCGGATGTGGGCTGGGTCACAGGCCACAGCTACATCGTCTATGGCCCCCTCGCGAATGGTGCCACGACGCTTATGTTCGAAGGCGTGCCAACCTATCCGGATGCGGGCCGGTTCTGGGCCGTGTGCGAAAAGCACAAGGTGAACCAGTTCTACACAGCCCCCACCGCGCTGCGCGCATTGATGGGGCAGGGAAATGAATGGGTTGTAAAATACGATCTGTCCTCGCTGAAACTGCTCGGAACAGTGGGTGAGCCGATCAACCCCGAAGCTTGGAATTGGTACAACGACGTTGTGGGCGGCGGGCGTTGCCCGATTGTCGACACGTGGTGGCAGACCGAAACCGGCGGGCACCTGTTGACGCCCTTGCCCGGTGCCACCGCGACCAAACCCGGCTCGGCCACACGGCCCTTCTTTGGGGTGCAGCCCGTGGTGCTAGAACCCACAACCGGCGAAGAAATCACCGACACAGCCGCCGAAGGGGTCTTGTGCCTGCGCGACAGTTGGCCGGGCCAAATGCGGACCGTTTGGGGCGATCATGATCGCTTCATGAAAACCTATTTCTCGGACTACAAAGGCTACTACTTTACCGGTGACGGCTGCCGCCGTGATGCGGATGGATACTACTGGATCACGGGCCGCGTAGATGACGTGATCAACGTGTCCGGTCACCGCATGGGCACCGCCGAGGTTGAAAGCGCGCTGGTTGCCCACGAAACAGTGGCTGAGGCCGCAGTGGTCGGCTATCTGCATGACGTCAAAGGGCAGGGCATCTATGCCTATGTCACGCTGATGGCGGGGGTTGAGGCCACCGAAGAGCTGCGCAAAGAGCTGGAAAAATGGGTCCGGACCGAAATCGGACCGATTGCCAAGCCAGACCTGATCCAGTGGGCGCCAGGCCTGCCCAAGACACGTTCAGGCAAGATCATGCGCCGCATTCTGCGCAAGATCGCCGAAGACGATTTCGGCGCCTTGGGGGATACCTCAACACTGGCTGATCCCTCCGTTGTGGACGATCTGATCGCAAACCGGATGAACGGCGCGGCCGCCGAATAGGTTTGATCCAAAAGAAAGCCCCGCCAATCGCGGGGCTTTCTTGCACTATACGGGACGACAGCGCGGCTAAGGTCCGGCCGCATCGCCAGAACGTTTCAGCGCGACAGTGGCGCTGGGTCCAAGCCCTCCACGCCAGATCGCCTGACGCGCCAGTGAATATTTGACACAACCAAAACATAGCCGTTAGCCTTTCGGCATTAACGATTGCTTATGTTTTGGAGTTTTGTGATGAGAATTTTTGCCTTTGTCGTTCCCTTTGCTTTGCTGGGATGCGACGTCGCCCAAGAGGTTGCCTCCACTGCCGTGCAACTGACCACCCCCGCTGAGTTTGCGCCATTGCTGGGCAAGCGGTTGGAATTGAACCCGTCCGATTTTCTTACGCTTAATGCGGATGGCAGTTTGATTGGCGAATTCAGTGGTGCCGATACGCGCGGCACTTGGTCTATCAAGGACGGATTTTTCTGCCGGGTACTGACGGCAGGGCCGCGTGGCCCATCCCCCGAGGATTGTCAGATCTTTGTCCAAGATGGAGATCTACTGAACATTACCCGCGACAAGGGACGCGGATCATCGTTTGTCTACGAGATCGTATAAATGCGTGGAAAACGGCCTCAATGAGGGCCGTTTTTTATCATTAATGCCGTGCCAAAGCGGCTAGGGAAACAGTTGTTCGGTCCTGTAATCAGACCGTTCCCGTACCCTAATTTAGGCTTGCAGCGCGCGCAGACGTTTGATGAGGCTTGAGGTGTCCCACCGTCCGCCGCCCATGTTTTGGACGTCTTTGTAATACTGATCGATCATTGCAGTCCCGGGCAGAGGCGCGCCGATGTTGTTCGCCTCGTCCAGACATATCCCAAGGTCTTTGCGCATCCAATCGACCGCGAACCCGAAATCATAAGTGTCATCAAGCATGGTTGCATGACGGTTGAGCATTTGCCAACTGCCTGCGGCGCCGCCCTTGATGACATCAACCACCGCGCGCCCGTCTAGGCCGGATTTTTCCGCAAAAAGCATCGCCTCTGACAGGCCCTGAAGCAGGCCTGCGATCGCGATTTGATTGACCATCTTGGTCAGCTGACCCGCGCCCGTTTCGCCCATGCGCGCGCAGGCACCGGCGTATGCGTCAATAATCGGGGCTGCTTGGTCGTAGGCGCTTTGGTCGCCCCCACACATCACGCTGAGCACGCCGTTTTCTGCGCCAGCCTGCCCACCTGATACAGGCGCGTCGATGAAGCTGATGCCGTTGTCTTTGGCCGCCGCATAAAGCGTACGCGTGATATCGGCCGAAACCGTGGTGTGGTCGACAAACACAGTGCCCGCAGTCATGGACCCCAACGCCCCATCGTCCCCAAGGCACACGCTGCGCAGGTCATCATCGTTGCCCACACAGCACATCACAAAATCTGCGCCCTTTGCGGCTTCGGCTGGTGTTGTGGCCATTTCGCCGCCGTGCTCGGTCACCCAAGCCTCTGCCTTGGCGGCGGTGCGGTTATAGACGGTGACGGTGTGCCCGGCTTTTACCAAATGACCGGCCATCGGATACCCCATGACCCCCAAGCCCAGAAATGTGACGTTCGCCATGGTGTGCTCCCTTTGCAAATAGCGTTCTCAACCGTTACGTAACGGGATGAGCGTGGCCGTCAACGGGGACAAGTATGGGCGAGGTGTTTCGGTGGACGGTGCGTGGCATTGGGGTTGTGTTCGCGCTGGCGGCTTTGGGGCTGTTGTTGGGCTACTTGCTCGCGGCACGGTCCCTGCCAGACTACGACAAGCGGCTGCGTGTTGCGGGGCTTGAGGCGCGGGTCGAAATCGTACGCAACACCCATAATGTGCCGCATATCTTGGGCGAAACCTCTGCGGCCAGCTACTTTGGCCTTGGCTATGTGCATGCGCAGGACCGGCTGTGGCAAATGATGTTGATGCGGCGCACAGCGCAGGGCCGCCTGTCGGAATTGTTTGGTGCCGAAACGCTGCGCACGGATGAGCTTCTGCGCCGGTTGGACCTGTACGGTGCGGCCAGTCGCGCAATTCCCGCCCAAGACCCCGAAACGATGGCCATGCTGGAGGCCTATGCCGCAGGCGTGAACGCGCGCATCCAACAAGTCAACGATGAGGCCTTGGGCCGTGGCGCGCCAGAATACTTTCTGTTCCCGCCACAGATCGCTCCGTGGCGGCCGATCGATAGCCTTGCGGTGCTCAAGATCATGGCCCTGCAATTGGCCGGCCACATGGAGGAAGAAATCGCACGCGCGCGGGCGGGCCTCGTGCTGCCAGCAGAGCGGTTGGTGGACCTGCACCCGGATGCGCCGGGGGGCGGGCGCGCCGTCCTGCCCGAGATCAGCGCGCTGTTCCCCACGCTTGAGCCGACGCAAGTCGCCCGCGCGGATCGGCCCGCATTGTGGCCCGCACCTTCGCGCAACATGGCGGGGGCTTCCAACGTCTGGGCCGCGACGCCCGCCCGCGCGGCCAAAGGCGGCACGCTGCTGGCCAATGACCCGCACCTTGGGCTCAGCGCGCCCTCCATCTGGTACCTCGCGCGGCTTGAACTTGCGACTGGCGGCGTGATCGGTGGCACCGTGCCGGGGATGCCGCTGGTGCTGGTCGGGCGCTCAGACCAAATCGGCTGGGGCCTGACCTCGGCTTATCTAGATGACCAAGACGTGTTCATCGAACGCCTAAATCCCGACAACCCGTTCCAATACCGCACCCCCGACGGTTGGAAAGATTTTGAGGTCCGAGAGAGTATCATTCAGGTCAAGGATGCGGACCCCGTGACCATCACCCTGCGCTGGACGGACAATGGCCCGGTGCTGACACGCGGCCAGTTCGATCTGGGCAGTGTGACCCCGCAGGGGCACGTGGCGGCGCTGGGTTGGACCGCACTTCACGACGCAGATACCTCGATGCGTGGCGCGCGCGAAATCATGGCCGCCAGCACAATTGATGAGGCACTTGAAGCCGGCCGATACCACGTGGCGCCTGCGCAAAACCTGACGGTCGTGGATGGCCGCCGCGTGGCGATGCAGATCATCGGCCACCAACCCCAGCGCGACATCAACCACCAAAGCCAAGGGCGCATCCCCGCCCCGGGGTGGGAGCCGCGCAACCGCTGGCAAGGCACCATGCCCTACGCGATGAACCCCCGCTTTGTGGACCCCGCAGGTGGCATCGTCGGCAACACCAACAACAAAACCGTGGATCAGCCCTTTCCCCGCCACATCAGCCATTGGTGGGGCGACACACAGCGTGTCCAACGCTGGGAACGGTTGATGCAAGCGCGCGTGGCCCACACCCGCGAAAGCTTTATCGAAGCGCAGCTTGATCCGGTCAGCATCTCGGCCCGGGCCCTTCTGCCGCTGATCGCGCGGGACCTTTGGTTCACCGGCGAAGCTGCCGCCCCCGACACCCCCGAACGCACGCGCCACGATGCCTTGACGCTCTTGGCGGCATGGAACGGTGAGATGTCCGAACACCTGCCCGAGCCGCTGATTTATGCCGCTTGGGTGCGCCACCTTCAGGATCGTTTGATCCGCGATGAACTGGGGCCCTTGGCTGATGATTATACCCATGTTGAGCCTCTGTTCATCGAGCGGGTTTACCGCAACGCGGAGGGGGCGGCAGCGTGGTGCGACGTGATCCAATCCACCCCGCTTGAAACCTGCGCAGACATGGCCCGAATATCGCTGGATGAGGCGCTGATCTGGCTGACGGAACGCTACGGTCGCACGCCCGCCAGTTGGCGCTGGGGCGATGCCCACGAAGCCCGCCACGACCACCCCGTCTTGGGGGAGGTGCCGGGCCTGTCGCTGGTGGTGAACATCCGCCAATCTACCTCGGGCGGGGATAATACGCTCATGCGCGGGCTGACCTCGGGTGTGGATCCTGACCCGTTCGCGAACGTCCATGCCGGGGCCTATCGCGGGGTGTATGATTTCTCTGATCCCGAAAGCTCAGTTTTCATCATTTCAACAGGGCAAAGCGGGCATCCGCTGTCGCGCCACTACGATGATCTGGGTGAGTTGTGGCGTCGCGGCGAATACATCCCGATGACGCTAGACCCCGCCTTGGCGCGGGCGGGTGCGGTGGGTGTCACGGTGCTTGAGCCTGCGCGCTAGGCTGCGCAGGGCATTAGCGGCGGTCGGGGCCGTGGCCACAAGATATGGCCCTCACCATCGGTATCTCGTGGTTAACAAATCAATAACGTGATATAAATATCGTTAATTATAAGTAAGTTAGCATAACCCATTGTTGCGAGCGCGCAACAATGGGTCATATGTGCAGACCTAAATTCCGACACGTGGCCGAACCCTAGCCGCGGTTCAAAATCCGTGCGACCTCAGGGGCGAAATAGGTCAGGACCCCATCACATCCCGCGCGGCGAAACGCCATCAGGCTTTCCAACATTACTTTCTCGCCGTCTATCCATCCGTTGGCAGCGGCGGCCTTGATCATCGCGTACTCGCCCGACACCTGATAGGCGTAGGTCGGCGCGCCAAAAGTGTCTTTGGCCTCGCGGCAGATGTCCAGATATGGCAGGCCGGGTTTGACCATGACCATGTCTGCCCCTTCGCTCAGATCCCGCTCGATCAACCGCATCGCCTCACGTCGGTTGAGGGGGTCCATCTGATAGGTTTTCTTATCGCCCGTCAGCGCGCCAGAGGCGCCGACCGCATCGCGGAACGGGCCATAAAACGCAGAGGCATATTTCGCCGCATACGACATGATCGTCACGTTCTTGTGGCCATTGGTTTCAAGCGCGCGGCGCAGGGCACCAATGCGGCCGTCCATCATGTCCGAGGGGCCAAGGATATCCGCGCCTGCTTCCGCCTGCGCCAGCCCCATTTTGACCAAGGCCTCAACGCTTTCGTCGTTGATGACCTCACCGTTGACCACGATCCCGTCGTGGCCATAGGCGTTGTAAGGGTCCAGTGCGACGTCCGTCATGATCGCAATCTCGGGCACCGCAGCCTTGATCGCGCGGGTGGCGCGGTTGGACAGGTTGTCGGGGTTCCATGCCTCTTCGCAGCCGGGGGTTTTTAGCACGGGGTCAGTGTAGGGAAACAGACAGATCGCAGGAATACCAAGGTCCGCAGCCTGTCGCGCGGCCTCAACCAATAGGTCCACGGACAAACGCTCAACCCCCGGCATCGAGGCCACAGGCTGGCGCGTGTTTTCACCGTCGCAGACAAAAATGGGCCAGATCAGATCATCCACCGAAAGCCGATCCTCCCGCACCAGTGCCCGTAGGGCAGGAGTTGCACGGGTCCGGCGCAGTCGCGTGCCGGGAAAGGGGCTCTGGGTCGGGCGCATCGCGTCCTCCTGGAATGATGTGTCAGGTTTGAGTGACACAAAATCCCTATGGGCTGCAAGGCCCGCGAATGTCCTATCGGGTTGCAAATTTGCCCTCCGCGCGCCAAAGAAAAGCCATTCCCCACCCGCAGAAGGCACGCAGTGGATTTTTTCTGGCTCAATACGGCCTTCGAGGTCATCGATATGCGCTCGTTCTCGAACCTTTGGTTCTGGATCGCGCTGGCGGTGTTGTGGTCAACGGCGGCGCACTGGGTCATCGGCGTGCCATTCGACATGGTGCAACGCGCCAACCGCGGCCAAGACGCCGCCCTGCGCGACGTAGAAACGCTGGCCAATATGCATGCGCGCCGCTTGATCCACATCTTTGATGTGTCCGGTATCTGGGCCACTGGGTTCATCTTTTTCGCACTGGCAGCCCTAGCCTCGCTGGGGTTTGTCTACGGGCTTGAGTTCGCGCAGGCGGTGTTCTTGCTGGGCTTTCCAATGTCGATTGTTTGGGCGTTATCGCTGCATTCGGCTCGGGCTATTCCCGGGATGGAGGTGGGCGCATTGCTGGAACATTTGCGCTGGCATCGGGTCAAAGTGCAGATGGTCGGGGTCGTGTCGATCTTTGCCACGTCCATGTGGGGCATGTACGTAAACATGAGCGCGAACGTGCTGGGCGGTTGACAGCGGCGCTTATCCCGTTACCTCCCACGGCCATGGCTTCTTCCAATCACATCACCGCCTCTGGCGCTCCCGAAGGCTTTGACGCGAGCGTTTTGCTGCGCGAGCTGGAAAACGGCATGGTTCTGCACCTTGCCCGTGACGACAAACGGATGGAGGCAATGGCCGCCGCCCTGCGCTTTTTCGCGCCCAAGGTGCCTGTGTTGCGCCTTCCGGGGTGGGATTGTCTGCCCTATGACCGCGTTTCGCCCAACCCCGAGATCAGCGCCGAGCGGATGGCGACACTGACGCTGCTCGCGCATGGGTTCTCGGAAAAGGTGATCGTGCTGTCCACGCTGAACGCTGCAACCCAGCGGGTACCTGCGCGTGAGGTTTTGCGCGGCGCGGGTTTTGCCGCGCGTCTGAACCAGCGGTTGGACGAAAAGGCCCTGCGCGATTATCTGGTGCGCAATGGTTTTTCGCAAACCTCAACCGTGATGGAACCGGGGGATTACGCGTTCCGGGGCGGCATCATCGACATTTGGCCCGCGGGTGAGCCTGCGCCGGTTCGGCTGGACCTGTTTGGTGATACGCTCGACGGATTACGCCGGTTTGACCCCCAAAGCCAGCGCACGACCGAACAGCTAAAGGGAATTGAACTGGCACCAGTGTCCGAGGTCATTCTTGATGGCCCCGCGATCACGCGTTTTCGGCAGACTTACCGGATTGAGTTCGGGGCTGCAGGCACAGA
Organism: Thalassobacter sp.; assembly: GCF_982993085.1. NCBI lineage: Bacteria > Pseudomonadati > Pseudomonadota > Alphaproteobacteria > Rhodobacterales > Roseobacteraceae > Thalassobacter > Thalassobacter sp. Next base: position 8,939 of record NZ_CEZFMW010000044.1, read on the forward strand.
TGACCCGCTGTATGAGGCGGTCAGTGCGGGCCGTAAACATGCCGGGATCGAACACTGGTTGCCGTTCTTCCACGAAACACTGGAAACGCTGTTCGACTACATGCCTACGGCTTCGGTTGTGGTGGATCCCGACGCCGACGCCCTGCGCGCGGACCGTTGGACCAGCCTGACTGACATGTACGACAACCGCCATGAGGCGATGACCGCGAAGGGCCGTGTGGACACGGTCTATAAACCCTGTCCCCCGGATTTGTTGTATCTGGATGATGCAGCATGGGGGGCCGCTCTGGCACCCCGCCGCGTCGTGAACATGAGCACATTTTCCCAGCCCACTGGGCCGGGTGTGATTGACCTTGGTGGGCGTCAGGGGCGCAATTTTGCGCCCGAACGTCAGCAAGCAGAGCTGAGCCTGTTTACCGCGCTCAAGTCGCACGTGCAGGCCGTTCGCGCCGACAAAGCCGTGGTGATCGCCAGTTACTCCGGCGGCGCGCGGGAGCGTTTGCAGGGCCTATTGCTTGATGAGGAATTGACGGACGTCAAGCTGATCAAGAACCGATCAGAGGTGGGCAAAGGCGAAGTTGGCCTGACGATTTGGCCGCTTGATGAGGGGTTTGAGGCCTCGGACATCGTTGTGATTTCCGAACAAGACGTCTTGGGCGAGCGTTTGGTGCGCGGCCCCAAGAAAAAGCGTCGGGCTGAGAATTATCTGACTGAGGCGCAAAGCCTATCGGCACAAGATTTGGTGGTACACGTCGATCATGGCGTCGGTCGATATCTAGGTCTAGAAACCGTCACTGCGGCGGGTGCGCCTCATGAATGCCTAACGCTTGAGTATGCAGGCGGGGATCGCCTGTTCCTGCCGGTTGAGAATATCGAACTTTTGAGCCGTTATGGCCAATCGGAAGGGATGCTCGACAAGCTGGGCGGTGGCGCATGGCAGGCGCGCAAAGCCAAGCTGAAGGAACGCATCCGTCAGGTGGCCGAACGGCTGATGCGGATTGCGGCGGAACGCGCGCTGCGCCGTGCGCCTGCATTGATCGCGCCGCATGACATGTACGAAACCTTTGCCGCGCGTTTTCCCTACACCGAAACCGACGATCAGATGTCGGCCATTGATGACGTCGTGTCCGACCTAGGTTCGGGCCGTCCGATGGACCGGTTGGTTGTGGGCGACGTGGGCTTTGGCAAGACCGAGGTCGCGATGCGCGCAGCCTTTGTGGCGGCCTCTGCGGGCAAACAGGTGGCCGTGATTGCGCCCACAACGTTGCTTGCGCGCCAACACGCCGCAAGCTTTGTTGAGCGGTTCCGCGGGACCGCCCTGACAGTGAAGCAGCTGTCGCGCTTTGTGACCAACAAAGAGGCCGCCGCAACGCGCGCAGGCATCGCGGATGGGTCCGTGGATATTGCCATTGGCACCCATGCGCTGCTGGCCAAAACCGTCAAGTTTCAAGATCTTGGCCTTTTGGTTATCGACGAAGAACAGCATTTTGGGGTGACCCACAAAGAACGGCTCAAAGAGATGCGTTCGGACGTGCATGTCCTGACGCTATCGGCCACGCCGATCCCGCGCACGCTGCAAATGTCGCTGTCTGGCGTGCGGGACCTGAGCGTGATTGGCACGCCGCCGGTCGACCGGCTTGCGATCCGTACCTATGTCAGCGCGTTTGACACCGTCACCCTGCGCGAGGCGCTGTTGCGGGAACACTATCGCGGGGGGCAGAGTTTCGTGGTTGTGCCGCGCATCTCGGACTTGTCCGAGATGGAGGAATTCCTGCGCAATCAAGTGCCTGAGGTGACCTATGCGCTGGCCCACGGGCAGTTGGCGGCGGGTGATCTGGATGACCGGATGAACGCGTTCTACGACGGTAAATATGATGTGCTTTTGGCCACGACGATTGTGGAATCGGGCATCGATATCCCCACGGCCAACACGATGATCATCCACCGTGCTGATATGTTTGGCCTTAGCCAGCTGTATCAAATTCGGGGTCGGGTGGGGCGGTCCAAGACGCGGGCCTATGCCTATTTGACGACCAAGCCGCGCACGAAGCTGACGCCCACGGCGCAAAAGCGGCTGAAGGTTCTGGGCTCGCTTGATGCGCTGGGTGCGGGTTTTAACATTGCCTCGCAGGATTTGGATATCCGCGGCTCGGGCAACATCATCGGTGAGGAACAATCCGGCCACATGCGTGAGGTCGGCCATGAATTGTACCAATCCATGCTAGAGGAAACGATCGCCAAGTTGAAAGCCGGTGAGGCGGGCTTGGTCGAGACGGATGACCAGTGGGCGCCGCAGATCAACCTTGGGGTGCCCGTGCTGATCCCCGAGGATTACGTGCCCGATCTGGACGTGCGGCTGGGTCTGTATCGCAGGCTCTCGACGCTGGCGAGCAAGGTCGAGCTAGAGGGCTTTGCAGCTGAGTTGATTGACCGGTTCGGCCCCCTCCCGCGGGAGGTCACGTTGTTGACGCGGATCGTGCGGATCAAAGCGATGTGCAAGAAGGCCGGGATTGCCAAGCTGAACGTCGGGGCCAAGGGGGCCACGATTGAGTTTTATAACAACAAATACGCTAATCCCGCCGGGTTGGTGGCGTTTGTTCACGGGCAGAACGGCCGCGCCAAGATCAAGGACACCAAGATCGTCGTCCAACAGGATTGGCCATCTGAGGGCGACCGCGTGAAGGGGGCCTTTGCCTTGGCCAAGGACTTGGCTTTGAATGCGCGGGCCTCTGCGGCTTAGCGCCCCGTGCGCGGGAGCGAGGCTAGAACGCTCTTGAGCTTGACACCTGCACGGGCGGCCCATCCGCTGCGGATGCTGCCGCCTTGTGCCAGCCGCATCACCGAGATCTCGGGTGGGCAGGCGAGCCCGGTTTCGGCGTCGTAATAGCGCGGATAAGCGATCAGCGTGGCGTGTACGAATTGCAACAAGGTCGGGCGAGCTGTGCGGCGCGCGGGAATGCTGCCCAAATCACGGGTTAGGCCCCAGCCTGCGTAAAACGGCGCGCCAAGGGTCGTGACGGGCACGCCGCGCAACAGGGCCTCAAACCCGAGGGTTGAGGTCATGGTCCACACTTCATCGGCGATTTTTAACAGCGCGAGGGGGTCTGCCTCGCTTGCGATGAAATCGGCTTCATGCGCGGGGATTTGGCCGTTGCGCAGACCGGTTTCCACGTCGGGGTGGGGTTTGTAGATGATCCAGGCATCCGGGTTTTCGCGCCGCGCGTAGGCCAACAGGGCGGCGTTGTCCGCAACGCGGTCCGTGCCTGTCAGGATGGACGCATCATCCGCCACTTGACCCGGCACAAGGATCACCTGCGCGTCTTTGGGCGGGGTGGGGGCCGCCGCGCGCCCAGTGAGGTTATATTTCGTCACCCCCAGCTTTAGCAGGTTCTCTACCAAGCGTTTGGCGCGGACCTGATCGGCCGCGCTTAGGCTGGCGGATTGGGCGATCAAACCTTCAAGGTCCGAGGGGGTGCGGGGGTCGTAATAGATGCCCGCGTGATCCAGCACGAGGCTAAGCGGCGGCGTCATTGCGGCCCCCAATCCGCGAGAGCGTAAAAAGCCGTCCTCTACCTGGATCAACGGCTGATTATGTGCGGCACAGGTGGCGCGCAGCTCTGGTGTGATTGCGCGGCTCCAGACCAGCACAGGGCGGTCGGGGGCGTGCAGGTTTTCGGTAAATGTCATCCGTGTGGGGCGACCAAACATTTCTTGGAAGGCGGCGCGTTTCCAAAACCGCATGCCGGTCCCGATATACCCCTGCCTGTCTTCGCGCCACGCGCGGGCCTGCGCATCAAGGATTTCGAGGATATCTTCCAGCTCACACAAGGTGTCGGTGAAGGGGCTGTACCACTTGGGATAGATGATCATCGCGCCCGCAAACAGTTGCGCCTTGGTGAGGGTGCGGCGGCGACGGTCAATCGGGTTGCGGTCCGCCGTCAGGCCCCAGCCCGCATAGAACGGCTGGCCAAACACTTGTGGCTTGTGGCCCGCAAGGATCGCCTCAAAGCCCATGTGGCTGGACACCGTATAAACCGCAATTGCCCCGTCCAGCAGGGCCCAAGGTGAGAGGGCGCGATCCTCTAGGGTGATGTTACGGTTTGTGTCGGCGTCGGTGAAATGGCCCGCGCCTACGTGCCCCTTGGGGTGGGATTTGATGATGATCCGGGTGTGGGGGTGTTCGGTCTGGGCAAAGACCAACATCTCTCGGAACGTGGCGGCAGAGGCGTTGCCGAGTGTTACAGATGGGTCATCGCGGGGTTGGTCGATGACCAGCACATAGCCGGGTTTTGGCGGCTCAAGCGCGGGGTCCACGGCCGCGAACTTGGTGATATGCGCCCGGCGCATCCGGTCCATTGCGTTGGCGGCGCGGGCCAGCAGCGGGCCATCGTCGAATGGGTGTCGCGCCAGCAGGTTTTCGAGGTCAGTCGGGCGGCGCGCATCATAGTGGCTGCCGCGATGATCGACGCACAGGCCTATGTTTGGCTCGCCGTGATCGGTGGGATGCAGGCCGCACAAAAAGCCATCGTCTACGCGAGTGATCGGGAGGGTGTCGCGTTTGGCCGCCGCTTCTGCCCGGTGGTTGGGCGCGCCGTGCCCGTAGGCCGCGACCGTGTCGCCGCCCCGCGTGATTGGCCCAAAGGCCAGATTTATCCCGGCCAACTGCATGATCCGGCGCATCCGGCGGTCGGTCGCAAAGCAGGTGTTATAGAAACGCGCCCGAAGGTGACCCTCGGACGCGGTGGAAGGGGGAATGGACGGTCGCGATCCCAAGGTGGGCTTAGCCGCCTTCGACAAGCTGGCTGACCGCGCCGACATTGCCAAGCGAGCCTGTGAGGGAGGAGATTGTCTTGCTCCATGTCACGAACGGCGCTTCGGTCACATAGACGGTGTCGCCATCCCGCACGACGAAATCGCGGGCGATGAACACGCCGTTAGGCTCTGTCAGGTCCAGCACATAGGCAAAGCGCTGGGTACCGATCAGATCATCACGGTCCAGGACCTGACGGGCGATGAACTCTGGCTCATTGCGGAATACGAACACGCCGGTAGGGTCGGCCAGACTGCTGTTCAACCCGCCGACCTGTGCGATGGCTTCAATCGCCGAGAGCGTTTGGCTTTCGAAGGCGAGGCGGCTTTGGGCGCCGGTTGCGCCAAGGGCGGTGAAGGAACGGCTGTCTTCTTCCACCAGAATGCGGTCATCGTTGCGCAGGGCAATGTCGAGCCGGGGCTGTTTATACAGATCCAGCAGCCAGACTTTTTCTGTCGCATTGCCGCGCACCAGTGTGACTTGCGCGATTTCGGGCACCGCGCTGACGCCGCCGGCAGTGGCCAGCATCGAGGTCAGCATCCGGTTGGAGCGTTCGATGGGATACACGCCCTGTGCGCCGACGTTGCCCAGCACGCTAACGGTGGCCCCATCGCCCGCAAGGCGGCGTACAACGACTTGGGGGTCGGGGGTTTGGGCATCAAGCCGTTCGGTGATGATTTCGCGCAGGCGATTGGGGGAATTACCCGCCGCGCGGATGCGTCCGGCGTAGGGCACAAAGATAAAGCCCGCGCCGTCCACTTGGACCTCATTGATAACGGAGGCGTTTTGGCCCGCACTTGCGAGCAACCCGTCCTCAACGTTTTCGTAGATTGTGAGGCCCAGCGTGTCGCCGGGGCGGATGGTGTCCGCGCCAACGGGGGCCGCATTGATCAGCTCATCCGAAAAGCCCAACGCAGGCACGATGCCCGTTGCCCGCGTGACGCGGTCATTGACGGATACGATAAATGCGTCGCCCTGTTCGAGGACTGAACCTGAAAAGATTTGGCGTTTGCTTGGCCCACCGCGTGGCAACCCGCAGGCCGCCACAAGAGACGCAATCAACACCAGGACGATAATCTTCGCCCCCCGGGGTGCCGTGGTAATCAAAAGAATGGGCTCCTAGCTGCCGAAGTGCCTCAGTGTTTATATTTTGGAAAAGAGTACCCCGAGTGGAGGTGAAATTCTAGTTTTTCATGGGCGTTTGCCCTTGGGATAGACGAAATTTCGCCGAGTGTGGCATTTATTTCACAAGGATTTGGGGCAGGCGCGCGCGTTTGGTCGGGGTGCAATGTGCCCGCAGCCTTGTCTTGGCAGGTGGTTAGGGCTACCTCGCGGTGAGCAACAGGAGGCCTTTATGTTCACAGGTATCATCACCGATGTAGGAATGATCCGCACGCTAGAGCGGCGCGGCGATCTGCGGGCGCGGATTGGCACAGCCTATGACCCCGAGGGCATTGACCTTGGGGCGTCGATTGCCTGTGACGGTTGCTGCCTGACGGTGGTGGATCGGGGCCGCGATACGCAGGGCGCTTGGTTTGATGTGGATATTTCGGCGGAAAGTGTTTCCAAGACCGCGATTTCTGATTGGGCCGAAGGGCGCGGCGTGAACCTTGAACGAGCGCTAAAGGTTGGTGACGAGTTGGGCGGGCACATCGTGTCGGGCCATGTGGATGGTGTCGCGCACATCACCGCGATGCACGATGAGGGTGACAGCACCCGCTACACCTTTGAGGTGCCCGAAGCGCTTGCGCGGTTCATTGCGCCCAAAGGGTCCGTCGCTTTGGATGGGACCTCGCTGACCGTGAATGAGGTCGGGCGCACGCATTTTGGGGTGAACCTGATCCCGCACACCAAAACCGTGACCACTTGGGGCGCGGCAAAGGTGGGTGACAAGGTCAACCTTGAGATCGACACGCTCGCCCGTTACGTCGCCCGTCTGCAAGACTGGGCGTAGCCGCGCACGTCCCTTTGGCGGAGGCGTCGCCGCTCACTTTTCCCAACAGCCGTCGCGGCACGGCTGGTCACGCGGGCGCGGGCAGGCTATGTGCCTGCGCAACGATATCAGGAGAGACCCATGTCAGATCCACTGCCCTTTGAGGCACCCGGCCCCGTTGAAGCCGCCAATTCCGACGTGATTTCCCCCATTGAGGAGATCATTGAGGACGCGCGCAATGGTCGTATGTTCATCCTTGTGGACCACGAGGACCGTGAAAACGAAGGCGATCTGGTGATCCCTGCGCAGATGGCGACGCCGGATGCGATCAACTTTATGGCCACCCATGGGCGCGGCCTGATTTGCCTGACGCTGCCCACCGAGCGGATTGACGCGCTGGGCCTGCCGTTGATGGCGACGCAGAACTCTAGCCGTCATGAAACCGCGTTTACCGTGTCGATTGAGGCGCGTGAGGGTGTGACGACCGGCATTTCCGCCCATGACAGGGCCCGCACGGTGGCTGTTGCGATCGACGCGGGCAAGACTGCGGCGGACATTGCGACGCCGGGCCACGTCTTTCCCCTGCGCGCGCGCGACGGTGGTGTGTTGGTCCGTGCGGGCCACACGGAGGCCGCGACGGATATCTCGCGGCTGGCGGGGCTGAACCCCTCTGGCGTGATTTGTGAGATCATGAAAGAGGACGGCTCTATGGCCCGTCTGCCCGATCTGATTTCCTTCGCGCAGCGCCATGGTCTCAAGATCGGGACGATCAGTGATTTGATCTCGTATCGGCGGCGGCACGACAATCTGGTGAACCAAACGGCGTCGCGTCCGGTGACATCGGCCCATGGTGGCGATTGGCTTTTGCGGATATTTACCGACGAAACTGAGGGCGCAGAGCACGTTGTCTTGACAAAAGGCGACATTTCCACGCCCGAGCCTGTTTTGGTGCGGATGCACGCGCTCAACCCCGTTGAGGACGTTTTGGGCATCGGTGAAAGCGATCTTTCGCGCGCCATGGACGTGATTGCGGATGCAGATCGCGGCGTTGTTGTGTTGTTGCGCGATACGGCGATGAAGCTGGATACCGAGGGCAAAGCCTCGCCGCAGAAGTTGCGGCAATACGGGTTGGGCGCGCAGATCCTTGCCGCACTTGGGATCTCGCAGATGATCCTTGTGACCAACTCGGGCGCGCCCAAGGTCGTCGGCCTTGAGGCCTATGGCTTGGCCATAACCGGCACCCACCCCATTCCGCAGGAGTAGATCATGGCCAGCGCTGAGCAGCATTATTCCCCACCCCGTCCAACCTTTGACGCGCCTGTTAAGGTTTTGGTCGTGGTTGCGCCGTATTACAAAGACATCGCTGACAACCTGTTGGCGGGCGCGACTGCGGAACTAGAAGCCGCAGGCGCAAGCTATGAGGTGGTTGAGGTGCCCGGCGCGCTAGAGGTTCCAACAGCGATTGGTATTGCCCATCGGCAGTCGAATTTCGACGGCTATGTCGGCTTGGGCTGTGTCATTCGGGGTGAGACCACGCATTACGACACGGTCTGCAATGACAGCTCGCGCGGGATCACGATGCTGGGCCTTTCGGGGGCGTGTATCGGCAACGGTATCCTCACCGTCGAGAACCGTAAGCAGGCTGAGGTCCGCGCAGATCCTCAGGATCAAAATAAAGGTGGCGGTGCGGCTGCAGCGGCGTTGCATTTGGTTGCGCTGACACGGAAATTCGCTAAACCGCCCTCTGGTGTGGGCTTCAAGCCTGCAGGCACCGTCTTGATGGCGGAAACGACCAAAGGGCCAACAACTGCATGACGACTTCTTCAGATACCCGGGCGCTGAAAAAGCAGATGAAATCTGCCGCGCGCCTTTTTGCCGTTCAGGCGCTATTCCAAATGGAAGCCGCAGGGCAGACCGTGGACAAGGTCCGCGTGGAATTTGAAGATCACCGGTTTGGTGCAGATTACGACATCGGTGAGATGGCCGATGGCGATTTGGACACCTTCCGCGATCTGTTGGAGGGCGCGGTGGAGCGTCAGGCGAAGATCGACCAAATGACCGACCGTGCATTGGTGGCCAAGTGGCCGATTGATCGTATTGATCCCACACTGCGGGCATTGTTCCGGGCTGCGGGTGCGGAATTGATCGGGGCAAAAACTCCGCCCAAGGTCGTGATTGTTGAATTCGTCGACGTCGCGCGCGCGTTTTTCCCCGAGGGCAAAGAGCCTAAGTTCGTGAACGCGGTGCTCGATCACATGGCTCGCGAAGCCCGTCCTGAGGCGTTTGCCTAAGCGATCAGCCGTATTTTTGGCTGAAACGGGTTGTTTTGACGAAAATCACGCACAGTTAACCAATCATGGGGCGTTTGCGTGTATCATCACGGCGACGCCCCCAGAACGGAGACTGCGCATGCCAAACCATATTCGATTTCTTCTAAAACACGCGGCCATCGGGGCTGTGGCGGGTGTGGCATTTGTCGGTCTGCTGCTGGCGTTTGATGTCGTGGGTTTGCGGCATCTGGTACTGAACACCAGCGAAGGGTTTATCGCGCTTACGGTGATGACGATGTTGTTCGTCATTACGTTCGGCTCGGTGCAGATGGGCCGCGCGATCATGTCGCTTGGCCGCGATGATCGCACGGGGGGTGGGCGGCCTCAGGCCGAACTGCTTATCCCGATCCCTGTGGAGAAGGCACAGCATCGGGTGCATCCTCGGCGTCGGTGACGTCTTCACCGGTTTCGTGCCGTAAAAGCGCGGTTTCGAGGTCTTTGTTTAGATCACGCGCCCGCGCGACATAGGCGTCGTTCTCTGCCAGCGGTAGGTCCGGGTTCCACAGCTTTGCCAATTCTAGCAGCGCGTGGCGGTCGTGCTTAAAGAACGCTTGTTCGGCTTCGTTCGCCTCATATTCCGTGTAGCCCATGTTTTCCAACACGTAGCGACCCGCACGGAGGGAGCTGTCGAACATTTCGCGGACGATGTCATCGGCACCCGCACGGTAGAGGGCATAGGTGTGCACGCGGTCATAGGCGCGGGCGACGATGTGCAAATCGGGGCGTTCGCGGCGGGCATATTCCACCAGTTTGATCGCCTCTTTGGGGTCATCCATCGCGACGACCAAAACCTTTGCCTGCTCAAATCCGGCGGCGTGCAGCAGTTCGGGGCGCGTGGGGTCCCCAAAGAAGCCTTTGACCCCAAAGCGGCGCATCAGTTGTATGGTCGCCAGATCATTGTCCAACACGACCGTGCGCACCTGTGCCATCTGCATCATGCGGTTCACAACCTGACCAAAGCGCCCGATGCCCGCGATGATCACGGGTTGTTTTTCATCAATATCGTCGTGGGGCGTGATGGGAGTGGGGTCCACGAGGCTTTTGGAGACTTGTTCGTAGACGATGAACAGGACGGGCGTGAGCAGCATGGAAAATGCGATAACAAGCAGGAGGGCTTGGCCCAGTTCCGCTGGCACCGCGTTTTGTTGGACCGAAAAAGAAGTGAGCACAAAGCCGAATTCCCCAGCTTGGGCCAGTGATAGGGCGAACAGCAGCCGGTCTTTGCGCGGCAGGCGCGCGGCCATGGCCAAGGCGTAAAGGATCAGTCCCTTTACCGCGATCAGCCCGAATGTAAGCCCAATGATCATCAGAGGCGCAGACATAAACACGCCAAAGTTGATGCCCGCACCAACTGTGATGAAGAACAGACCCAGCAGGAGGCCCTTGAATGGTTCAATGTCGGCTTCTAACTCGTGGCGGAATTCGGAGTTTGCCAGCACAACCCCCGCAAGGAACGTGCCCAGCGCAGGTGATAACCCCACCGTTAGCATCAGAGCCGCGACCCCGACGACGAACAGCAGTGAGACCGCCGTGTACATTTCACGCAACTTGGCCATGTGGATGAACCGAAAAATTGGCCGCGTCAGGTAGTGCCCACCCAGTACGACCGCCACCACAGCCCCGATCGTCACGAGCGTGACACCCCATGCGGGCAAGCTGTCGATCAGGTGCATCACGGGGCCTTCGTCACCGTGGCCTCCGCCGTGATCGCCACCGGCGGCGTTGTGCAATCCCGGCAACGCGAGCAGCGGAATGAAGGCCAGCATTGGGATGACCGCAATGTCTTGCGCCAACAAAACCGTAAAGCCGGAGCGGCCCCCAGTTGTGCGCATTAACCCTTTTTCTGAGAATGTTTGCAGGACGATAGCGGTTGAAGACAGGGCAAATATCATCCCGATCGAGAGGGCCACGCTCCATTCCAGATCAAGCGCCATGGCCGCGGCTGTGACGACCCCCATGGTGACTGATATCTGTAGCCCGCCAAGGCCTGCAAGGCGCGCGCGCATCCCCCACAGGGCGCGCGGATCAAGCTCTAGCCCGATCAGAAACAGCATCATCACGACCCCGAATTCTGCGATGTGTTGCAGGTCTTGGGTTTCGGCGCCGACAATGCCCAGAACGGGGCCAATGATGATCCCGGCCAGAAGATAGCCAAGCACGGACCCCAGACCAAACCGGACGCAAATTGGCACCGCGATCACGGCCGCAAGCAGGTAGATAACGGCGTCCGCAAGTATGCCCTGCATGAAAAATCCTCAGTCGTTCTTGGCCCTTGGGCAGAAAAGAATGCGGTCACTTTTGGGATGACGCACATCCATTTTCAGGCTAGTCCGCTTCGCCCTTCGCCGTCCAGCGCCATGTTGCAGGTGCAGCACGGTTAGCCGGTATAGAGCGTGGCGTAGCTGTCGCGCAGGACGCGGCGTTGGATTTTGCCCGTCGCGGTCATTGGTAGAGCGTCTAGGACGATGACCCGACGCGGGGCGAGGTGCGGTGATAGACGGGATTTCACGTGGGCAATGAGGGTGGCTTCGACGTTTTTGGCATCGTTCGGGCAGGTGACGAACGCGGTCACGGCCTCCGTGCGGGCCGGGTCGGGAAGGCCAACCACGGCGGCCATCGTGACATCGGGGTGTGCGGATAAACAAGTTTCAATCTCAGACGGGCCAATGCGATAGCCAGATGAGGTGATCACGTCGTCATCGCGCGCGGCAAAGGTCACGTACCCATCGTCATCCATGATGCCGAGATCACCGGTGTACAGCCATCCATCGCGAACCTTTTGGGCGGTCTTCTCTGGCAGGTTCCAGTAGTGCAGGAACTGGCACGGATTTGGGGTGCGGACGCAAATCTCACCTACTGAGCCGCTTGGCACCGCCCCCTCTGGTCCTCGGATCGAGACGTCAAACCCTGGCACAGCCCGCCCCATGGAGCCGGGTTTTTGCGGCATCGTTCCTGCACAAGAGGCGAGCACGAGGTTGCATTCAGTCTGGCCGTAAAATTCATTGATCGCGACGCCTAATTCGCGTTTCGACCATTCCAGCAAGTCGGGGCCAAGGGCTTCGCCGCCGGAGCCGATGGTGCGAATGTTTAGGCCTGTTGGGCGCGGGGCTGTGCGCATCAGCTTTAGGGCAGTGGGCGGCAAGAATAGGTTGCGAATGCCTTCGTCCGCGATCAGGGACCACGCGCGTTCGGCGTCAAACTTTGCCATTCGCAACGCGACCAGCGGCACGCCGTGATATAGGCAGGGCAGGGCCATATCCATTAACCCGCCGATCCAGGCCCAATCGGCGGGTGTCCACCCCTTGTCGCCCGGTTGCGGAAACCCTTCGTGGTGACATTCCACACTGGGCATATGGCCGATCAAAAAACGGTGCGCGTGCAGCACGCCCTTGGGGGCGCCGGTCGTGCCAGAGGTATAGATCATCACGGCGGGGTCTTCGGCAGAGGTCTGGACGGGGCGGGTGATGGGCGCGTGTTCAAGGGCGTCATTAAGGAACAGTGCGCCAGATGCAGGTGCGGTTGTGACGATGGTGTGCAGCGCAGGCAGGTCGAGCCCCGCGAGTTTTTCAAGCTCTGCGGGGTGAGTGATCAGGGCCGCAGCCCCACTGTCACGCAATCGATAGGCTAGCGCATCAGGGCCAAATAAAGTGAACAAAGGCAATGAGATACCGCCCAGTTTGTGCGCGGCGAAATGCGCGATCAGGGTCGCTGCACATTGTGGTAGCAAGATGCCTAGCCGGTCACCGCGTTCAAACCCGCGGGCGCGAAGAGCCCCCGCCAGTCGGTCAGAGGCATCTTTGAGTGCGCGGTAGCTCCATTCGACACGGCCCTGTGGGGTGTGTTCGATCAGCGCGATTTGATCGGGTACCAACGCGGCCCAACGATCACAGCAGGCATCCGCGATGTTAAACGTGTCAGGCACGGACCATGCGAATTCTTTGCGCATCGCGTCCCACGATTGCAGGGTTGGGATGGTGCGAGGGTTTGCACGTTTGACCTCAGCCAAGAATAGGCCCTCGCACGTTTGGGTTGCGTTGCATTCCGTTTCCTCCCCTTTGACGCATGTTAACCTCTTGCAGGCTTTGCAACCTGCACATAGAGTTTCGCAATGAGCAACGTAGCCCCCCTGATCGACCCGTTCCAGCGCCCGATTTCGTATCTGCGCGTCTCTGTCACTGATCGCTGTGATTTTCGGTGCGTGTATTGCATGTCCGAACACATGACGTTCCTGCCGAAAAAGGAGCTTTTGACGCTCGAAGAGTTGGACCGCATGTGTTCGACGTTTATCGGGCTGGGCGTTGAAAAGCTGCGGATCACGGGCGGTGAGCCGTTGGTGCGCAAAGGGATCATGACGTTTTTCAACCAGATGTCGCGGCATCTGGAGGCGGGTACGCTCAAGGAACTGACGCTGACAACGAACGGCAGCCAGTTGCAGAAATATGCGGGCGATCTGTATGCGGCAGGGGTGCGGCGCATTAACGTGTCGCTGGACACGCTGGACGATGAGAAGTTCGCCAAGGTCACGCGCTGGGGGCGGTTGTCTCAGGTGCTGAACGGGATTGACGCCGCGCAAAAGGCGGGGCTGCGGGTCAAGATTAACGCTGTTGCCCTGAAGGGGTTCAATGAGGACGAGCTGAACACAATCGTGGATTGGTGTGCGGAGCGGGACATGGACCTGACCTTTATTGAGGTCATGCCGATGGGGGATCTGGGCAACGAGGACCGGTTGGATCAATATTGGTCTTTGAAGGATTTGCGCGGGCGGCTCGCGGAGCGGTTCACGCTGAGCGATTTGGCAGAGCGTTCGGGTGGGCCTGCGCGCTATGTGCGGTTGGAGGAGACCCAGCAAAAGATCGGCTTTATCACGCCGCTGACCCACAATTTTTGCGAAAGCTGTAACCGCGTGCGCCTAACCTGCACGGGTGAATTGTATATGTGCCTCGGGCAAGAGGATATGGCCGACCTGCGCGCGCCGCTGCGTGCTGATCCGGACAGCAATGCGCCCCTAGAGGCCGCCATTCGCGCCGCGATTGAGCGTAAACCTAAGGGCCATGATTTCGACTATTCCCGGCAGAAAGCGGACGGGCAAATGACCCGCCACATGAGCCATACGGGCGGCTAGCTTTCCATCGATTTGCGGATACGTGCGACCATCATCCACACAAGTATGACCACGGGTACGACCGCCAAGCCGAACACCCATTCCTTGCTCAGCCCAAAGGGTGAGGCGACTGGGTACAGCATGTAACCCACTAGGTTGAGAGCGTAATAGCTGATCGCGACGACTGACAGACCCTCAACCGTCTTTTGCAGGCGCAGTTGAAGGGCGGCGCGTTCATCCATGCTTTCGAGCAGCTTTTGGTTTTGCTCAGAGCGTTCGACGTTCACACGTGTGCCCAACAAATCGCCAGCGCGGCGGGCCCGTTCGGCCATAGTCTCCATCCGCCGTTCGACTGACACACAGGTGCGCATTGCGGGGTCAAACCGGCGCATCATGAATTCGGCAAACGTCTGGCGTCCGCCATAGCGTTCTTCGCGTAGGACCGCGATGCGTTGGTTGACCAGCGCCTCATAGGCGCCGCGCGCCCCAAAGCGAAACGCAGAGCGGGCGAGCATGGTTTCCAGCTCTGATGCGATTTCCAGCAGCCCATCCAGCGTGTCGACGGATTGCGCATCTGGGTTGCGCATGTCCTCAACCAGTTTGGAGAGGGTCTGATCCATGTCGCCAAGTTGTGCGCCCAAGCGGCGGGCCTTGGGCAGGCACAGCATGGCCATGGATTTGTAGGTCTCAATCTCACACAGGCGTTGGATGACCCGGCCGATCCGGCGCATCCCGGTGTCCGGACTGACAAAGGCTGCCATCCGCATGTGCCCGCTGGCGTCGATACGAAAATCGGTTGCGATAACTGCGCTTTCGTCCAGCACGCTGGACGCCGCGAGGCTTTCGGGCACAAACCACGCATCGAACTGTTTGCTGATGTCGGCTTCGGCGGCGGGGCGTTCTTCGACCCGGATCAAGCAGGATGTGATGCGCGCGCCCGGCGCGTTTTCGAGCCAATCCTCAGGGAAGACGTTGAAGCCGTTGGCGTCAAAGGCCGGGCCCTCGGGGATGTCTCCGAAAACGGTGTAGGTCACGAACTCTGTGTGGCTTTCCCACTTGAGGTGGTAGCGGCCGATCTGCCCAAAAAAGTGTGTATCCTCTGGCGCGGGGTGGGATGTTCCGTAGCGGTCCAGCAGATCCAACAGGTGCGCGCGGTCTGCGGCGCGGTCCCGGTTGGCCGCATCTTTGGGCTGTTTGATGGCGAGGTATGCCGCCTGACAGGGGGTGCGCAGGGATGGAAACGGCCGTGCGTGCAGTTCATTGGCCAGGGCGTAGCGACTTGGGTGGTCTTGGAGCGGAGACATATAGGAAGAGCTTTCGTGCTGTTGCCTTGGAGGTAGTGCAAAAAAGTGAGGCCGCAAAGGCATTTATGGGAATACATTGGTATGCTCTGGTGCAGCAATTGTAAGTTTGTTGCTCACAAGCCACGGCAGCACATGAAAAAGTGTCGCAGTGGAATGGGCGGATTCACCCATGCGTGAGGTGCATGACAAATTGGTATACATATGTATTCAATGCATGACCCGGCCCTAAGGCCTTAAAATAATATGATTTCGCTCAACTCGGTTGCGCTAACGCCTTGTGGCATTGGCGACATTTCGCGTGAAAACATCGAGTTGGCCAAAGTGCCGTAGCGTCCATTTCGCATCTGGCAAGCCGTTGAACTGGCTGCCTGTGTGGTGTTAAGGCCCGTTTACCAATCCAGAGATGCGTGACGTGCGCGCTTTGTAATGAGGGGACGGAAACGTGAAAATCGGGGCACCGAAAGAGATATTTGAGGGCGAGTCGCGCGTTGCGATCACGCCCGACAGCGCCAAAGCCTTGCAAAAGCTTGGCTATGATGTGGTCATTGAGAGCAAGGCAGGCGAAGCGGCCGGGTTCTCTGATGCGGCGTATAAGGCAGCCGACGTAGAGGTGGTCAAAACCGCCGCGGCGCTGTTTAAAGCAGCCGATGTGGTGGCCAAGGTCCGCCCCCCAAGCGACGCGGAAGCCAAGCGCCTGACAAAGGGCCAAACGCTCATCTCGTTCTTCTATCCGGCGGCCAACGAGGCGCTGATGGAATTGGCGAAAAGCAAGGGCGCCAACGTGATCGCGATGGACATGGTTCCGCGGATTTCACGCGCGCAGAAAATGGACGCTCTGTCGTCCATGGCCAACATCGCCGGCTACCGTGCCGTGATCGAGGCTGGCAACAACTTTGGCCGGTTCTTCACCGGTCAGGTGACCGCAGCCGGTAAAGTCCCCCCCGCCAAGGTTTTGGTTGTGGGCGCGGGTGTTGCGGGTCTGGCAGCGATCGGGACATCGACCAGCTTGGGTGCGATCACCTATGCGTTCGACGTACGCCCCGAAGTGGCCGAGCAAATCGAATCCATGGGGGCCGAGTTCGTCTTTCTTGAATTCGAAGACAGTGAACTGCCCGATGGTGCTGAGACAGGTGGCTACGCGCCGCCCTCAAGCCCCGAGTTCCAAGCCAAGCAGCTTGAAAAGTTCCGTGAGATCGCGCCAGACATGGACATCGTGATCACCACCGCGCTGATCCCGAACCGCGCCGCGCCCATCCTTTGGACCAAAGATATGGTCGAGATGATGAAGCCCGGTTCCGTCATCGTGGACCTTGCGGCTGAAAAGGGCGGCAACTGTGAGCTGACCAAGATGGATGAGCGCGTTGTCACCGACAACGGCGTGATCATCATCGGCTACACCGACTTCCCGTCGCGGATGGCCACACAGGCCTCTACTTTGTACGGCAACAACATCCGTCACATGATGACCGATCTGACCCCTGAGAAGGACGGTCAAGTCGTACACAACATGGAAGACGATGTGATCCGTGGCGCGACCGTCACGTTCGAAGGCGACATTACCTTCCCACCGCCGCCGCCCAAAGTGGCCGCAATCGCGGTGCAAAAGAAAGAAAAGCCCAAGGAGCTGACCCCCGAGGAACGCCGCGCACAAGAAATGGCGGACTTCCAAGCGCAGACCAAACAACAGGTGACCTTGTTGGCGGTCGGTGGGGCCTTGGTTCTGGGTGTCGGTCTGATCGCACCTGCGAGCTTCATGCAGCACTTTATCGTGTTCATTTTGTCCGTGTTCATCGGCTTCCAGGTGATCTGGAACGTTGCACACAGCCTGCACACACCGCTGATGGCGGTGACCAACGCGATCTCGTCGATCGTGATCTTGGGGGCTTTGATCCAGATCGGATCGAGCAGCGTGCTGATTACAATACTCGCCGCGTTGGGGGTCTTTATGGCCTCGA
>NZ_CEZFMW010000045.1:0-26343 GCF_982993085.1 Thalassobacter sp.
ATCACTGCCCACGATCAGATGAAATCTGTGCCCACCATCCCGCGAAACACGCAGACTTTCGCCCGACTTTGGGTAAGTCGCGCTTCGTACGGAGTTTGCGAGCCGTGTGCCAAGACCCGCGCCGTTAATCTGACGCCGCCACGCAAGCTTAAGATCGGTTCCGACCTTAGTCATCGCCCGGGTCGTCGCCTTTTCGCCTGCAAGAACCTCTCGGCGCATGGTCTCGGCGATGTCGGGGGAGGTTTTGATCGACAGACGCATTGTGAACCTCCAATTTGGGCGGCTTAGTCTTCGCCGTGTTCCACAAGGATCAAAAGCAGCTCGCCTTGGTTGGTGCGGTGGAGCCCTGAAATCATGAATTCCGGCTGACCTGGCCGTGAGACCATCGAAATTTGGTCGCCTTTCTCAGGCTCAAAAGGCAGCTGCGCGACATCGCGTGCGGCGATCCAAAAGTCGGCGATCATATCTTGGACAAGCTGAGCGGAAAAATATTGGCCGCCAGAAGCCTTCGCCTCCGGGCCATCCGAAAAAATCCCACGAAAAGAAAACGAGGCGCGATCGACATCAACAGATCGCGCCTCGTAGGATCGTGTCACCCGGGGAAGGAGAACTGCGACCTCGGCCATAACGTCGCCAATGGCCTCTGAAAGAGACGCATCCAGTTCGTCAAAGATTGAGGCCACGGTTCATTTCCTTCATGGATTACAGGTGAGCGATTAAGTGCGCTTGCCGGGGATCAGCACGCGTGGACGTGTGCAATACTGCAGAGCGTTCATCTGGAATTCCA
This sequence comes from Thalassobacter sp., assembly GCF_982993085.1. Taxonomy (NCBI): domain Bacteria; kingdom Pseudomonadati; phylum Pseudomonadota; class Alphaproteobacteria; order Rhodobacterales; family Roseobacteraceae; genus Thalassobacter; species Thalassobacter sp. Next base: position 788 of record NZ_CEZFMW010000045.1, read on the forward strand.
GATTGACGCCCTTACCGTTCCGCATCTCGTATTGCTTGGCGTAGAGGCGTTGACCCTGTGTGTTGACCGTCTCGATGTAGTCGGCTGGCGCATAGGCGGTGCGGAACAGGCCGGGGACGCCCAACGGGAAGATATGGCACTTGTTGGTGTCCACGCCGATAGAACCGCCACCGCGATAGTTCTCGAAAGTGATCCCGCCGAACTCAAAAGTGCCAAAGCTTGATTGCTGGCCGTTTGCGCCAGCGTAAGCGGAGCGCAAAGCAGATGCTTCGGCATGACCTTTGTAGGTCTCGCGCACCTCAGGGTGGGCGATCAGGTCGTCGAAGAACGCATCGCCGCAGAAAGCATGGATGCCAGTGTAAGGCAGGCCATCCAAAATTGCGGCAACCCGGCGTACGACCTCCGCGCACTTTTTGCGCAAAGCGCCCTGCGTCGGCGTCGCCTTGTCCAGATCAAAGTCGACTTCGGCTGGTGCGGCTTCATCGAACTCGCGGAAGTAGTCGAACATAACCTCACCATCTTTGTCGAGGAGCTTACCGCTCTTGATGATGTTTAGGCGGTGATATTCCTCGGTCAGGGAAAAGCCTTGGCTGACTTCTGCGGCGCGATCAGCAATCTTTTGCTGCAAACGCTCCACAGAGACCTCAGAACCGAACGCGCGCACTTGCTGCACTTCATCGGCCATGATCGCATCGTCTACTTGGAAGTGTGGCACCCGAAGCGTGCGCAGGGTCCGCTTGTTCTTGCCGAAGGTGTCGCCGGTACCACCGCGCGGCGAAGCGCCAACAATGAGTTGGTTCTGCTCACGGTCGGTTTCAATCGCAATGTCGAGCGTGTCGATGCTGGTTGTCTGGAAAAGGCCCAGCTGACCAATGCGCGACGGGGCGTACTTGATCTCGCGTAGGGCATCGGTGAGACGCAGAACGCTGAATGCGTCCTGCTTAAATACGTTTAACAGAGACATTTAAGTGTCCTTTCTCGATGATCCGCGTTTAGCGGACGATGATGCCAGCGGCTTCAAGCTGTGCGTTTGCGGCGGCCTTCTCAGCGACCTCGTCGCGGTCGGCGTGGTAGGTCAGCACGCTGCCGTTGATTTCAGCGTCACGGACGATTGCCGCAATGTCTGCGGCGGCGTCGGTCGCATCGCAGCCGTACAGCGCCACGGCGACAGCAGCTTCGGAGCCGTCATCAGCGGTATTGGATGAGGCGAGGTACTGGCCGGTGGCTGTGACTTTGCCCAAGACGGCGCCCGGCACGATGACGCCGGCGCCACTTGCGACGGTGATATTGCCTCGCGAGCGCTGGCCTTGGGCTTCGCTCATAAGGAATTCGCCGGGGTGCCGGCCTTCGTTTAAAACGGTCATATTGTGATCTCCTCAGACCCTGCTCGGATTAGCCGAAGCGCTTGTTTGCGTTGTTGATGGCAACGGACCATCCGCCGGCAACTTTGTCAGACGCGGATCCAAAGCCTTGGTTGGCGTCGCCACCAAATTCGGGCTCGCCAGCTGCGCGGCTTTCGATAGATGCAACACCGGAAGACTTGGGCGATGTTGCCAGAACTTTCGCCGCATCCTCGGCGCTCATGTCCATATCTAGCGCCAAAACCATAGCCTGTGGCTCGCGGCCCTGAGCTTCTTCGGATGTTAAAATGCTTTTGATGCGTGCATTTGCTTGAGCGGCACCAGCGGCCATGCCTTCGGCCCGCGCGGTCTCTACGGCCGCATCCAATTGCGCCTCGGTGATGCCCGCGTTTTCAGCCTGCGGTGCTCCGGCTTGTGTGGTTTTGGTCATACCAAATCCCGTCCTTTGCGTTTGGGCCCCGGGGGCCGTTGGTGATTGTTCAGAAAGCACCGCGTCCAACGTCGCGATGCGGTCGGCAAGGCCTGCATTAATTGCATCCTGTCCGATGTAGGTCCGGGCTTGCGTGCCCCGGATGGTTTCGTCGTTCATGGCAGCGCGGCCGCGATCGACAAGCTCGACAAACTGGTCATAGAACTTGAGCACTTCGGTTTGGAGATCGGCTTGAACTGCCTCCGGCAATGGACCGAACGCGTTTCCATCGACCTTGTGCTTGCCTGCATAAATAAGCGTCGCTTTAACGCCTTTTTGCTCAAGCTCTGCCGACCGGTCGAGGTGGGTCAAAACGACCCCAATTGAGCCCACAATAGAAGTCGGAGAGACTACTATCTCGGTCGCGGCACTGGCGATACCGTAGGCTGCGGAGGCCGCCATATCGTTAACAAAAGCGGTGACAGGCTTGGTTGCAGCAAGCGCGCGCACTTGCTCGGCAATTGTAAACATGCCCGTGGCTTCCCCGCCTGGGCTGTCGATGTCCAAAACGACGGCGGTGACGTTTGGATCGGCCGCGGCCTCTCGAAGCTGGTGGCTTAGGCCTTCATAGGACACCATGCCTGAGTTTGCTCCAATCCAACTGCCTCGGTTCACCAGCGAGCCGACAATCGAGACGATGGCAGTGCCATTGGCCACTCGATAGCTTTTGCGCCGCCCCTCGTCGTCTGTAGCGCTGCCCATGAACCGGCTGGCATCGGGCCTCAGGCTCTCAATCTTTGCCCCATCCATCGGCAAACGACCTTGCAAAACCTGCAAGATGATTTCAGCCTTTGTCGGGTGAAGAAGCAGCGGACGGTTAAGCACCCTAGACGCGATCTGCGTCAAAGAAGCCCCTTCCGCTGCTGGCATAATGGTGGGTTGATCGTTCATCGGACACCTCCTGTGGCGACCGCACGACGGGCAGGCTTGAGCCCACGCAACGCCGTACACTTTTGCTCAAAGCTGCGGATGACCATCAACAGTCGCTCTGGGTTTGCTGCGTGATAGGTCGCAGAACGGGAGACGCCGGATGGACCGCTTGAAAACGACACGGTTGCGGCGGCCTGTCCGGCAACAAGCCGGATGTAGACCTCGCGGAGCGTTTTGGCCGCTGCGCAAGGATTGTCCTCATCGATAGTTAGAGCCATTAAAGCGCGTCCTCTTCATCATCAGGATCGTCGGCTTCGCCTTCAGGGCGTTCATCGACCTCTGCTCCGTCGGGTGCCTCCACGGCCCCGCTGGCTGCCCCCATGAGCATTGGCTCTGGCAGCCGGTACTCTTGGCGCATATCGCGTTCCTGCGAAATCTGCTGGTAGACGTCGTCAACATCTACGCCGATGTCGTTGCAGATCATTGCGTCGGACATCACACCAAGACGCTTCCAGACTTCGTGAGCTTTGGCTTTTTTGAGATCGTCGGTCGTTGGACGAGCCGCACCCAACCACTCCGCTCGGCAGGCCGCCGCACGGTTAGCTAAAAACGCTTGATAGCCGCCGGGGAAGGCGATCCGCCCAGCTGCAATCTCTTCCTCCAGCCATGCTTCGTAGACCGGCTGGCAAAACGGAGCGACGATGTTTTGTCGGCGCGCCTTGGTGATTGCAAAGATTTCCGTCGTGGCTGCCTGCAATGAGGAGTAGGTCGCGCCGTTATTGTCGCCGGTCGCGCTCTCGTAGGTCAGACCAAGGCACCGCGCCAATTCACGCAGGAGGTGCATCGAAAAGTCTTTGTAATCCGAGGAAGGCTGGTTGCTTGTGTGGAACTTGAGCTCTTGCCCGGGAAAAAGGTGCGCGAGCCGGCCATTGATCCCTACATTGAGCGACGAGCTCTCGTAGTAGCCGGCCACCATGTCGATGTAAGCTTCCATTGGCGCCACGCCTTGGGCCGACATTTGCGCCTGCTCTTGAGGTGTCAAAAGCCCGGCTAGAACTTCCTCGGTCGGCTCGTCCGAAGTGATCGTGACTGCAAACAGCGTCTGCACAATCGACGCCATCAAAGTTGCGTCCGCGAGCTGGTCAAACTGCCGCGCGACCTGCAAGGCCGGTGTCATTGGGGAGATGCCGCGGTGCGTACCGGGCAGCCCGTCAAAGACGTGGATCACCCGAGGCCGCCCAGCGCGATCCCGTGCGCGAACATTGTACTCGACGTCGTGTTTAAACATGTCTTTGCAGATCGCCCGGTAACCGATAGGCATACCGTCCGCATCGAGGTAGACGCCGTTCACAAGACGCGCCAAGTTTTCCGTTTTGCGCGACAGGCGGTGGGGCGGCAAAAGCCGAACCTTTGTCCCATAGGTGTTCCAAGGGCGGCGGCGAAACGGCAGCTCTGCGAGGATTTCGCCAGAAATCAGCCAAGAGCGGAAAGCCGCGCTTTGCATCTGACCAAAGGTCCGCATCCCTTGGATGTCGCATTCCTGGGCGCTGCGAGCCCAGAGCTCAAAACGGCGCTCAACTGTCTTTGACCAATTGGAAGCCTCGGTGGAGGACATGCCAAAGGTCTCGTTTTCAGGCAGAGCCTTTAAGCGCAGCCCCGTGCCCACGGTGTTGGCAACCGCCTGATCGACCGCACCGGCAAGCCAGCCGCTGTTGTGGATCAGGTCAGCAACACGCGCTGCGGCATCATCCCAAGCTTCGGAAATGTCGTCTTGGCTTTCTCGGAGAGCTGGGCGCCATCCGGAGAAAGTTACCCCTCGACCACCGCGCATGTATTGGCTGTTGTGCCGAGGGGCTGCATCGCTGCTGTCAGCAGGCGCAGGCAGCTTTTGGCCCGCGAGCAGGTCGCGGACTTTTGAGATCATTGACATGGTTTACCTGTTCAGCCTGCTGCCGGATCGTTGGAAGCGGTTACGATACGCGCCACCGCCGCCGCTCTTTTTGGGCGGAGGCAGTGGCGGATCACCCTCTGCAGTGCCGGCTTCTGGGGTTAAGGGAGGAGATCCCCCTTCAGACCGGTGAACACCCTCAGGGATGCGTTGGACGTTGAGCGTGTAGCCAATCGCGGAACACAAAGCCTCGCAGTCAAGGAGGTGGTTGTCTCTGGATCGCTTGACCCATTGTGGCTTGCTCCCCTTGAGGATGCGCGCCTCCGACGTGACCTGCCGGCAGTAATCTTCGTCCACGTCGCTGTGGACATAGAAAGCCCCGGGCACATCAATTGGCGTCCGCAGCCTTGAAATCACCAGGGACTTGAAGAAGTCAGTTGAAAGAAGGGCAAGATTTACTGAGTAGAGCGCCCGCTTTCCATCTGGTTTCACCTCGATCTTTGAGACCCGGTAGGGAGGGGTCATTACGTCGCGACCCTTGGTCGGCCAGCAGAGCCACGAAAACCGGCGGCAAAACTCGTAGACTTTGTGCTCGTTGCCTTGCTCGGGCTTATCGGGTCGGAACCCAGAGTCGATAAAGACCCGCTCGATCTGCATCCCCGCGACCGGTTGAAGCATCATTTCAGCCAGTTGCGCCCAGACATCATCCGCTTCTGTGGGCCCGTGCAGCTGGCCATAGTCGACAAGCCACGAGGTGCCTCGCGCGCCGAATGCCCGGATCACAAAGTACAGAGAGAACTTCTGCACATCGACACCCATGACAAGCCGCAGGCCGCCGGAGGGCACCGTTCTGGGCTCGTAAGGCAACCGGCGCTCCATGACTTCCTGCCATTCTGGGACGTCGCCGGAGGCGGTGATGGAATAGCACTCGCCGAAGCTTGCGTTCATCGCGGTCTGCACGCGGTCTTCATCGCCAGATTGCAGCGCGGTCAAATAGGTTTCAGCGCGCTGTCCCCAAGAAACAAAAGGAGAGCACAGACCAGACGTCCACATTGAGAGTGTGGAGCTCTCCGTTGGAGCGCCAGTGACCGATGGTGCATCTTCGACAAGCGCAATCCGTTGACCGGGCGCGACCATCGCCCCTCTAGCGTTCATCCATTCCTTGTCATCGTTTGTGTGCACGCCACCACAACGGGGGCAGCTCAAATATGCGGAGCGCTTTGCCTGCGATGGCGTGGCGTCCTTGGGCCAGTGCAACTGGCGAAAGCGCGGCACAAAGTATTCAGAACAATGCCGGCATGGCCAAGCCCAATGGTGCCGGGTGCCCTCTTGAAAGAGCTTCCAGATGGGGCTCTCCAGATCGTCCGTGTCCGAGACCCCCCAAAACTCCAAACCAGTGTCCTCGTCCAACTCGACCTCCACGAGCCCCCGGGCTGGCGTGCTTGTGATCGCGGTGACAAAATCCGCATACGTCTCACCGCGCGCTTCAACGAGGCCCAGCACGTCACCTTGGCCTTTGACGTTGGCCATCATCTCGTCAAACTCATCGATCAAAGCCAGCGCCGCTGGGTCTGACTTCAATGCCGACGATGAGCCGGCGTGCGCGAGACGGATGCGAACACCGGCCACGTGCTTAAGCGTTTTTTTCATGCGGCGGCCACGAACCACTTTGTTCGTTAGGCTTTCCGCTTCGTCCAAAAGCCCCATCAGGCGGGGCTCAAATTGGTCGGTTAGAAAGTCTTTAGTCGGCCCGACGTAAATGATCGGGGCAGGGCGCTGGTCAAGGCGCGCCCCGATGATATCCAGCATGCTGTCGGTCTTGCCCGACTGCGCTGAGGTCACCGCGACAACGCGACGATAGCCGCCGTTGTGCGCTGCGGACGACCACGGGATCATGTAAGGTGTTAACCAAGGGTTCCGGGGGCCTGGAATGCCGGAAGTTTCGGGATAAACGCGATTGTCCGCCGCCCAATCCGCGGGATCACGCTTCTGACTTGGCCGACAAATCTCGCTCAGGGTCTGCCAGAGCAGCTTCCGATCTTCGCGCCGCTGCTGAGATGCGTTCGAACGATCCATTAACTTCCTGTTCCAGCTTGCGCCGCTCGGTCATTTCCCGAGTGTATCTCGCAGGCAAAGCGCCAAATTCTGATTTAATAATCGCTCCAAATTCCAACACCACGGCGCGAGCGTCCTCGACTGCGATGAGTTCACGACGTCGCTCCGCGATCCGCAGCTCGATTTCGCGCGTGCGCGCCTCGGTCGCCCTGCTAGCCGCCACGGTCTTGCTGCTCTTGGATTGAAGGTCTTCGTAATAGGCGATCACACCTCGGACCACGGAGACTAGCGTGTATTGGTTCTTGCCCTGTTTCTGCACAAACCCAGCTTTGACCAGTTGATGCACCCACTGCGTGCTGCGCCCGCAAAGCGCGGCAACTTGGTTGACGGTAAGGGCATTGCCCCTTTGCTTGTCGACGCTTTCGGGCATTATATTAAGTCTCTGTTTTTGCTTATATTTTGGTTGATACACGCCGCGAGTAGAGCGAACGTGATTTCACGGCGCCAAGCGCGGCAAACCCCGCCACGCAGCAGACGCATCCACGGAGACAACGCTATGACCACGACAACCATCCGCATCGCAATAAGCGGCCTGCCGGACCACCTGGACCGCAGCCGCATGGATACCATTCTCGACGACATCGAAATCACCATCGCCGATGAGGGCGGCGTTTACGGCACGGTCAGCGCCGACAGTAACACAATCAATATCGAGGTGCAGACTGGCCAGCTTGTCGACGCAACTACCGTCCTCGCCGAAGCCAAATACATCTAAGCCTGATCAAGGAGATCATTATGTCACGCCTCAATCTTTCCGAACCTGAAACCAAATCCAAACCGGTTACCAAGCAGCAAACCCTGATCGATATGCTAAAGCGCCCGCAAGGCGCCACGCTGGATGAGATCGTCGAAGTCACAGGCTGGCAAAAGCACACTGCTCGCGGCGCAATGTCGGGGGCTCTCAAAAAACGCCTCGGACTTTGCATCTCTTCGAAGAAAGAAGAACGCGGTCGCGTATATCGGATTAAGGAGGCCTAAACCGCACGGCTTCCCTCTGGGCTGACATTATTGTCAGTGCACCAGACGCAAAGCTTAGGTCACCTTATACGGTTTTACCCGTATCCCTTTGCGGCTCGCTCGAGCCGGACTAAGCCGGATCAATCGAACCGTACTGATGCACCCCCTGAGCCGCTCCTAGACTGTAACGTCAAGCCTGACGATCAGGACATAGCCGTGCGCCTTGCCCGTGCTGAGACGGCGCTTGATGCCGAGCGCGAAAAAACTGCAATGATGGAGCGTTATCTAGGCGATGTGCGTCGGATGTTACCGCCACCCGATGCCGAGCCGCGCCGTCGTTGGTGGCCGTGGTGAGGGATGACAGTTTCGTTGAAATAGATACAGCCAGCGGTTTTACCATTGCTTTCTGTTAGCATACGTCACGCCTACTTGAAGACAAGGGAGAGCCTCAGCCACGCAAGAAATTCCTTGGCATCTTCTGATGGCTCTTTCCAATCACCGCGAAGTATAGGGTAACGGGGTGAACGCACACATTAATGTCAGCGGATAAGTTGGCTCAGGCTGCACACATGCCACCAGTCTGAGTAAATTGCATCATTTATAAAGGTGTCGTCAGTAAGGCTCTGTGACTATAATACGAGCAATGGATGCCAGCGCCAAAGACCGGTCATCAGCATCTTCAATTTGTTGAGCAGCCTGTAGTGCCAGCGCAATCGTCTCGCGAGCACCAGACGCATCACCGGCCTCAAATTGTGCGTTAGAAATGGATGCCAGCGTCCGAAAACGGTCATCAGCATTTTCAATCCGTTGAAACGTAATAAAAGCGCCAGGCACATCATCAGTCTGAGCTTGAGCCCTAGCAATGGCACTCATCGCCTGAGAACTCCAAACTTTGAAACCAACATCTTCAATCCGTTGAACCGTGATTGACGCGCCGGACACATCACCAGCCCGAGCCTGAGCCTCAGCAATGTCTATCATCGCTTGAGAGCCCCAGAAAGCATCTTCAACCTGTTGAGCCGCCTGTAATGCCAGCGCAATCGTCTCACGCGCACCAGGCGCATCACCGGCCTCCGACTGCGCATTGGCAATGGAAATCATTGCATCAGAACGATAATGAGCCACCCGAATCTTTTGAGCAGCCTGCAATGCCAGCGCAATCGTCTCACGTGAACCTGGCACGTCTCCAGCATTCTCTTGCAACCCAGCAATAACTGCTAAAGCCCGAGAACGCTTATCGTACCCCTCAATTTGTTCAGCTGTGATCAAAGCGTCACGCACATCACCAGCCTCAGCTTGCACTTTGGCAATGGCAGCCCACGTCCGAAAGCGGTCATCAGCATCTTCAATCTTTAGGGCCGTGCTTAAAGCAGCAGGCACATCTCCGGCCTTAGATTGCGCATCAGCGATGGATGCCAGCGCCAAAGACCGGTCATCAGCATCTTCAATCTGTTGAGCAGCCTGTAATGCCAGCGCAATCGTCTCGCGAGCACCAGACGCATCACCGGCCTCCGACTGCGCATTAGCAATGACAGCTAGCCCCAGAGGTATATCGCCAACATTTCCAATTTGTTGAGCCGTTCTTAAAGCCGCATACACATCTCCAGCCTGAGCTTGCGCTTCAGCAATGGAAACTAACGCCCAAAAATAATAAGAAGCCTCTTCAATCTGTTGAGCCGTGATTAAAGCGCCAGACACATCACCAGCCTCAGCTTGTGCCCTAACAATAGTAATTAATGGGAAAGAACGGTCACCAGCATCTTCAATCTGTTGAGCCGTCAAAATAGCAGCTTTCACCAATGCCACGCGAGCGTTGCCAATATCGCCGTTTGCAAGACGCGCTTTAGCCACCTTTAGTTGTTCATTTCCGCGGGACACCAAGAGCGGCCTTTCAGCTTCTGCAATCTGTTTAGGCAGGGCATCTAGATTGAGTGGACCAACAGGCCCAATCAGAAGTTGTACGGCAAGATTACTACTGGGATGCTCTACAACGATGAGGTTTAAATTCTTATCAACTAACGACAACAAATCGACCCGTTCTTGAGCCTGCTCTAAGCTGTCACTCGTCAGTTGCTCTGATTGTTTCCACGCTTGCATTGCTTCAACGAATAAGCGGTTGGCATCAGCATTGATGTCAGCGCAAGCAGGCATAACACTCGCAATGAGCGTGATCATTAAAGCGATTAACTTATTCATATTTACAAGCATTTCTTCATCAATAGCTTTAAGATTCTGTATCCTATTGATATCAAAAATTTGTGATATAACCACACTTTTTGTACTCTTGGGAATAAAGGAGCGAGCAACATACCTCTTTGCGTGTGTTAGCAAACTTCCGGGAATGCATTGAAGGTACGATAGACTCTCCGGTGCTGCGGGCGTTTGATTGCAGACCGAAGCTTCCCTTCCTAAGAGTGATTACTGGCACCCCCTGTTTTTTCTCTCGCTAAAATGACTTAATAGACTTTGCGTGCTTGCATAGAACATCGACAAACGGACCCATCACGTCCGCTGAGATCTGGGGTGTCGAAAAACTTATATAGCAGCTTCTCCAAGGCGGGCCGCTGTCGTTTCTGCAAAGGTGTCGCCGGAATTTTCCCACACCGCTTCACGGCCAGTGAATTCCTGCCATCGGCGGACGGCGACATCGACATACGCAGGGTTCAGCTCGACTGCGTAGCACCGACGGCCAGTCATCTCCGCTGCGATGATCGTCGTGCCTGAGCCAGAAAACGGCTCATAGATTAAGTCGCCTTTGTCGCTGTTGTTTTCGATTGGCCTCTGCATGCACTCGACAGGCTTCTGTGTGCCATGACCGGTCTCGCTTTTGCGCGGTTTATCGATCTGCCAAACCGTCACTTGTTTGCGATCCCCGGCCCAATGTCCAGTTTTGCCCTCGCGCACGGCGTACCAGCAGGGCTCGTGCTGCCAATGGTAGTCGCCACGGCTCAGCACTAGCTGGCCCTTGTCCCAGACGATCTGGGACCGTAGCTTAAACTTGGTTGCAAGCAGGCTCTCTCCTACGACGCCTGCGAACAATCCCGCGTGCCAGACATAGGCCACGTCGCCGGGGAACAAGGCCCATGCTTCGCGCCAGTCGGCATTGTCGTCGTTGAGCACTTTGCCCTTTGCGTAGTCACTGCCTGCAACACCGGCTTTTTCACGCCAGCCGGGATCGTATTCCACTCCGTAGGGCGGGTCCGTAACCATCAGGTGAGGCTTTTCCCCGGCAAGGACGGTCTGCACGGTTTTCTTGTCTGTGGAGCTGCCGCAGATGATGCGGTGCACGCCCAAGATCCAAACATCACCTGGTTGGCTGACCACCGCCGTTTCGTCCGCTTCCGGAGTGTCGTCTGGGTCAGTCAAGCCGCCCGAGGCTTCCAGCAAGGCGTCGGGCAGAACGCCTTTTAGATCATCCTCAGAAAACCCAATCATCGAAAGATCTTCGCCAAGCCCCATGGCATATAGCTCATCCCATTCGACCTGCAGGGTGTCAGGGTCCCACTCGGAGGTCTCAGCCAGCCGGTTGTCTGCCAGCGTATAAATTCGGCGGTCCTCGTCAGACCAGCCTCGCGCGATCATCACAGGAACCTCGGCCATTCCGATTTGCGAAGCGGCCATGAGCCGCCCATGCCCGGCGATGATTGTTCCATCTTCGGCCACCAGCATGGGCATCGTAAACCCAAAACGCGACATGGAGGCGGCGATCTGATCGATTTGTTCTTGCGGGTGTGTTCGGGCGTTCCGCGCATAAGGAATGAGATCTGCGATCTGCCACATTTCGATTTTTGAAGCAGGCCATCGCGACGCATCGGTGCGGTCGCGGGCAGTTTTTGTGGTGGGGCTCACAGTCAACTCCATTGGGTTTTCTGGAAATTAAAAAACGCGAAAATATCGGGCCAAGGCGCGCCGCATACACATCATGCCCCGGAGGGGACCCAAGGGGGGGTGCGTCGACCAGTTGCACTCTCAGGGCGTTGAGTGCGTTTTGGGTAGGGGGGCGTGCTATTGGAATGTCAGGCTTGCCGCAGCGCGGCACAGGGCGTCTGGTGCTTGGTATTCGTGCGAAGGCTAGTGGGCTATGGGGATGCTCGGTGGCTCCCCAATTGTTCAGGCGGCACCGGCCCCCGCACATGAGGAATGGCCGATATCAGGGGGTGTTTGCAACAGTCGGTGTTTGTGACCTAGCAATTCGAATGCGCTGCTTAAAGGCGCATCTGGCCTTGCGTTAAAGGCTTTTCTCTGCGCTAGGGCCCTTTGTGAGGCACTTAGCAATTAAGATGTCCAACGCAATTCGGAAACCGGGCGCTTGGGTGATGCGCAGCCAGACACCTTCGCTGATCCCTGACTAAATCTGGGGCTTTACAATCGTTCGTATTCACATGTTCTTGTCAGCCTGCGAGTAGGCTTGTTGTGCAGAACGAGGCTGGCTCAGAAATTTTTCGAACACAGCCATTGCCTGTCATAGCTTAAAAGAACTTTAACTGTTTGTTAAAAAAACGTTTGGGCCACCATCCAAAGAAAGCCACCGCCAGCCAAAACTACTGTAGCCACAACTACCATCACAGTGCTGGCACTCTCCAGTTTAGACTGATGGTTAATCTCGTCTTGAGTTACCCACTTGTGCCTTGATGGGTCATAATAACGAGTTACGCCATCCTCAAAAATTTTTCCCTTTTTGTGAATGCCGCCCAAAATATCCTCCAGCTCTACAACGTCGTGACCACTTCTCACATACTTAACCGACATTCGTTACATAGCCTGCCGGTGCATGTGAGGATCAACTGAGTCGACAACAGAAACAAGCTTTTTTTGCCGTTTGAAGCCTTTGCAGATTCACGGTCCATTGGACCAGAGGGATCGAACCACCGCGCTCTCTTAGCTGATTTGGAGGCCTGGCCTTAAGTGCTCCAAGCGAGAATGCGTTTGATGCGCTTACCGCTCCTCCTATCCTGATGAAGTGGCTGACATCGCTTCGACTGGCGGTTTTTAAGGCCAGATTTCACATCCAATAGTGGGCCCGTAAAGCAACTAGCGCTTTGTGAGAGGCTTAATGCTTGGTTCTAGCCTGCCATCTCGAATTATATTGCTTGGGTTTCCCGTAGTTGGTTTGGTTCTGCGTTCCGAACTATGCTTTCCGGTGCAGGCCAGACTGTCTTCCATGTACAAGTTCATTTGACCCAACGGAGAGATGGAGATGTCGTTGAACCCATAGGTGGGGTGCGTGGAGTTATCCCAAGTAGGCAAAAGTATTGAGATGTTTGTTGCGGGCTTTGAGGTGCATTAGGTACCACCTACTGGCCTGTTGCTAATTGATCTCCGACTACGGACACTCTTCCTATTTGGGTGTTTGGGCCCAAGTCGCGGTGCTTTAATATACCCTCTTCAATGTATAGCTTTGATAATCTGTACTGCTTCCATTCAACAGCTCGCATCTCTTCGTCGTGGTCAGATGCTATCATCAAATACTCATCACCTGATATTGTTACTCTGCGAAGGAACTCGGGATCAGAATTCTGTGTCAGGTTAGTGATTATTCCATCGATAACCTCTGGATCATCCACTCGCTCTACGGTGAAATAACAAGCCCCCTCATAAGCAGCGACACCCGCACCCAGCACTGCACCTGCAATGATCGTGGCTGGAGCCATAACCACTGAAGCTATTGTTCCTACGGCACCTGCCGTGCCGCCCATGATACCAACAGTACCAGCTGCAGAAGCTCCTCCTGCTGTTGAGCCGAGCATTGTAGCCCCTGTAACTGCATGCGTTAACGTGTAAAACCCTGCTGCCTTAGCGCCTGTGCCGACGGCTGCCACGGCTCCTCCTGTAGCTACAGCTGTTCCAGTGCCAATTCCTCCCATCAGGTTGCTTGGCCTATAGTCACAAGCTCCAGCAAAAGATGTATTTGGATTGAACGCTACGAAAGCAATAAATACCAGCTTCTTGGAGAATTGAAGCACTGTACGTTTATCGATCATCTTTCTCTTCTCCTGTTACTGCTCTTAATATCAATTTGACAGTTATCAGATTGACTGCCCAAGCCTTGATGTCCAGTAAAAAAATAAGGAGATACCCACGCACTATAACAGCACCCTCAACATCGCCTCTGCAGCCATCAAGATCCGATGTATTGACCAGTGAGGGGGCAGTATGAGTTGTTAGGAGGGGTGGACTTTGGTGGGCTTATTCATTTGGGGGCTGCCTCGGAACGCTCGGTTCACCGAAAATATGGAGCGATGGCAACGAACCCCAAAATTAAACCACAACGGCAGCCGAATGATTAAAGCTCAATCCGCCGCCCCTGCGCGTATTACAAAGCTTGGCCTTGAGTGTTCCAAGCGAGGATGCGTTTGATGCGCTTGCTTCGTTCTACAAGCTCGTAGGCAAAGTCTGAATCCAACCGGGTGTTGGTTTCAACAAGGTCGATCAGCTCGTCGACCACGTTGCAGGCTCGGCGCGAAGCCCAGCGTGCATCATCTTCATCCTCGGGCTCACCTAGCCATGGTATTTTGAGCATGCTCGCGGCCTCCCGATTAGTGATCTTCATTTGCTTGAGCGATTTCCAATCCGCCTCTATGGACGCAGGAACATCACACCCCCGCTTGGCGATGTTTGCCATCTTCTGCAGCCGTTCGTTTTCTGACTTGAAGCGCTCCCGCGCACGCTCGTCGCGCTTCGCTGCAAACTCAGGGTCCGCGTTAAGGCGTTTCATGTTGTCGGCACGATTGTCAGTCATGGTCTTGTTCCTTCACGGTCAAGGCGCTTTGAGATTGTGGAAAGGGCCCGGTCTTTCATCCTGTCGGCGTGGCGACGGCTCATGGGGTATCCCCTGGACTTGAGGGCGGCTTCGAAATTGGCGCGGTGTACCTTGCATCGAAGCCAAAGGTTCAGCATCACCGCGTCGCCGGGGCAGTCCTTTGCCAGATACAGCCGGCACCAATCCAAGACCCAAATCATCTCGTCGACGCGCTCGGGGGAGATTGCCACTCGCTTGCTGCGCTCGGCCTCTGCAACGCCCTCTGCCTTTTCTGGGAGGCCCCACCCGTAAGCGAGGTGATCTTCAAGCGTTGGAGTGTATTCGGGCATCGATGAGCGGATTTGCGAGGGCCCCGTGGAGCCGGCGTTGTATCGCGCCCAGCGAACGGCTTCGATCATGCGGTCACGCACAAGCTCAGGTGTCCACGTGTGCGCTTTGTCTTGAAAGCTTGCGGGTCTAGCGTTTTGCATCGCGCCGCCCCCCATAGAGCCGGTTTGCGATGTTGGTCACAGCCTGCCGCTCCCAATCGCTGACTAAATCATCGACAGGGATCATCGCTATGCCGCGTTCGCGCCACGCCTTTTGACTTTGCTCTTGGATGATGCGCGCCCTGCGCTCTGCGTCATAGTCGCTAGGGCCTTTGGAATAGATGCCTGAAATAAGTTTGTTCATGGGGCACCCTCACGCGTGGCGACGCATCGAGGACGAGCGACGATCCATTGACCGAGCCGCGGCATTGAGCTCTTCCTGCCCCTCGCGAAGCACTTCTCCGGAGATTGCGCCTTCGCCGTCACGTCGTGATCGGAAAGCCCCCTTTGCCAACCTATGCCGCTCCTTTGCCTCGTCCTCCCAAGCCAGCGCCTTTTGTTCGCCGTAGTGCGCCTTGCGTACCAAGAACGCAGCCGAGCGGTATCCGTCCATAGTTTCCCTGTCGATGAGCCCCCGAGCGATCAGCTTCACCGCGTGCGCCCCCCAGAGGAATTGCTCCCCAACGGGTTGCTTTGCCTTCATCGTGGCGGCAGCGGTCTCAAAGGGATCAAGGGGCCCGGACCGAGCGGTCCTGTAGGCAGCCTTGGCTTTGGCTGATGCAGAAACAGCATCCTCGGTTGCGGCAATCATCACCTTGGCGGGAGGCCATCCCTGCGCGCCGTGCCGGCGGCGAATGGCTCCGTTAATTTCCGGGGTCAGTAAGCGCATGTCCGCGTCTGTGTAATCGCTGGGAATGATCCCGTTGATGTCCTCGACCAGCAGATTGACCTCGTCGCGGATCGCGTTGTCTGAAAGATGCTCAGGGAGGCGGTAGCGGTGCAGCAGGCCGCCTGGGTCGCGGTATAGAAATTCGAAGATCGCGCGTTTTCGCTGCTCGTAGGTCATTGCCGCCATGGGTCCATCCTCAGTTCAATTTGCGGGGGTTTGCGTGTTGGACTGGCGATCTCGTCGCACCCGTCCTCCGTGGAAACTGATCCGAGCCGGTTGAGCCGGTCGGTCGTGGTCTCGGCCCGGTTCCGGGCGTGCGTCTGGTCGTCGTGCCAGCGCTCCTGATTGAGCCACGTTGTAAAATGAGGGATTTTCTCGACTGGTGTTTCGCGCTGGAGCTTAATCCAGACGCCGAGCGGGTCGGTGATTTCAGCGTATGTTGCCTGCCGGCGCGCCTTGGTCCATGCCTTGCGAGCCGCGCCTTTGCCCACTTTGCGCGGGTAGTGCCGCCAGACCCTTTCAAATTCGTCCTCGATGCTGCGGCAGCCGTCGCTGAGACCGCCTGATGCCTTCGCGACTTTGCCTCGGATAGCTCCTCCAAGGGAAGGTTCCGATACCCGGATCAGATCGCCTTGAGGGGGCCGATCCGCCTTGATCGCCGCATCGCGGTGATCATCTTTTGGTTCATTTCCAAGGTTAATATTTCCAAGGTTATGGGGGGCGCGTTTTACAACAGGGGCCTGTTGCGTTTTACCACAGGGGCTGGTGCGTTCTGCAACAGGGGTCAAACGCAGGATATACGAAGTGCTCGTCTGTGATCCATTGTCTCGCTCGCGTCGATTGCGTTGGATAAGCCCCTGCTTTTCCAAAGCCTCGAGGTGCCGCACAACGGTTGATCTGTTCATCTCGCACTTGCGCTCGAGGGTTTTGAGGCTGGGAAAGCATGCGCCCGTTTCGCCGTTGTGATGTTCAGCTAGCCAGTAGAGCACAATCTTGGTGGCGGGTTTGAGGCCCGGCTGCTTCATGGCCAACGCGGTCATATAATGGCTCAACTGGCGCCTCCTGCTTGCGCGCTTCTTGTTTCGGGGTCTTTGCCCTGTTGATGAAAAAGCGGCCCCGTTGCGGCTGCGTGGGCGTCACAAAGGCGCGTACAGGCGAGATCCCACAATGCGGCAGCATCAGCCTGATTGTCGTCCTGAGGGGCCCAGCCGCGCGTTTGGCATTGCGCAAGGATCGCGGCTTTTTTTGCGTCCCGTTTCATCTTGCCGGATCCGATGAAATGCCTCGCAACCGTTTGCGCGGGGATGAGGTCAAAGGGTATGCCTTTGCGCTCTGCCCAGCTGATCACGTTGGCTGTAAGGCCAATCGTCAAGAGCGTTGTTTCAAAGTTGTTGTGGCCCGCCACAAACGGCTTCTCGATGAAAATTTTGGTGACGCCCACCTCGACGATCAGTCGTTGCGTGAGCCCCTGAATTTTCATCAGCCGGGTCGCGTGAAACTTAGCCTCATGCTCTGACTTTAGGTCGAGCGTCCAGAGCTCCGGTTGACCCCCGCAGGGGCCAACCGCGACACCGGTCTTCGTGGCAAGGTCCAGTGCCGCTACGATCATCAGGCGGCCTTCCAGCCGCGCGTCGCGTGCAGGAGAAAGGTTTTCACCCACTCGCAGCGCAAGACGACCCTCTTTTGATTAGGTAAGCGATGCTTCCCCCATCCGCGTTGTCGCGTGAACCGACCGTGCTGGGAGCCCGCCATTAGTTTGCCCCCATGTCAGCTTCCATGCCGGTGGTCTCCACGCCCTTGCGGTCGAGCAAGTCGGAGATGCGGCTTTCGGCCTCGATCTTGTAGGCCTCGTAGCAGGCGGACATCGTGCGCCAGTAGTCAGCGAACTTTTCGTCCGACATGGCGTGCATTGCTCGGAAGTCAGCAAAGGCTTTTTTATGGTAGCCACGCTCGTCAAGGATGCCCTTTATATTGGAGCGGTGCTCGCCGTTTGCTTCTGATATCGTCTGGGCAGTGTCTTCGGCAGTGGTAATATCTTGAAGCAGCTCTTCAAGCGTAATGCTGAAGCCCTTTTCGTTGTTAGGATAGCTCATGAGTTTTTTCCTTTCGTGCCGGTCGGGGTCGTTTTTCGTTCGCTTGGTGCGGCCTGGCCGTTTGCTTTCGTGATAGCGTCACGGCGGCGTTGTTCGCCGGCTGCGCGGTGGTCAGCACAGGTGCGTAAGTAGCCACGCTTAGAAGTTGGTTTTTGAGACCGGGGTCCGGGCCACCCAAAGCCAAAGGGTGCTCCTGGACTGCCGCAGACAAAGCAGCGGACAGCAATTGCCAGGACGTCTCTCAGCGCGTTTTCAAAACCAAAAAAACAAACTGCAGCCGAAGCCACTGTGCGAGCAGGTGAATCTGCAAGTTTAACTCCGGCTGCACCGCTCCATTTTAAGGTCAAGTCCCTGTCAAAAATGTAAAAAATACTTTTGCGATACAGACTGTTTCTACAAAAGAGCTTCAATTCCGTGCCGATGCGGGCATGTATGACGTGCCAGCGGGACATCATTAGGACGGCTTCCCGGTACGCAAAAACTCTCGAGGAGGGAGGTATTCTGAATGATCATTGCTCTGCGCTCGAAAATTAAACGCGCACTCGGGGCAGTTAATCCCTTTCGTCTCGCAGATTTGGCGGATGACGGGGAACCATGCAGCTGGGAACTTGCCTCGTACCACCGCGTTGTTGACTGCAGACGCCCCAACGCCCAAGATCGTAGCGATGCGCCTTTGCCCAAGCTGTGTAGCAATGTGTTTTGCTCTGTTCATGGTCCCATTTTCCACAAAAAGTGGATAATCACAATACCACGATTTGTAGATTGCAAAGAAATTCACATTCGGTGGATTAGTGGGCCATGAATGAACGTCCAGAATTTTATGAGATCGGCGTGCGCCTCGAGCGCATACGGCAGGCTTTTTCAGACGACAGCCAAAAAGCTTGGGCTGAAAAGAACCGCTTTAACATAACTCAATATAACAACTGGGAAAAAGGTAACCGCCGAATTCCAGTAGAGCGCGCCATGGACCTGTGTGATCGCTATGGCGTTACATTGGATTTCGTGTATCGCGGGAGAAGCGACGGGTTGCCGGAAAGCCTGCGGAAGTCACTCTGAGAGCACCAGCCCATGTGCTCGACCACGTGGTCAAGAGGGACATTAAGTTGTTCTGCCACCTCGATCATGCGGTCGAGGCGACGATCTACTTCGGCTTGATGTGCTGATTGCCCCATGAGAACGAATTAGCAACATGCTGCATAAATTGTCTAGCCTGAAAAATTAAAATCCACACTTTGTGAATTTATGATTGCGTAATCCACAATGTGTGGATTAATGTTTCCCTAGAACAAGGGGGGAACACATGTTTCTAAAACAATCCAAAATCACAAAGTACGCGATCAAAGTCCCCCGCATCAATTGGCGCGCAGTTCGCCTGATCATCGAGGACTGTATTGGCGCAATTTCGATTTTCGGGACTGGCTACCTCATTCTCCTGATCGGTCACGGCCTCGGCCTTAACTGATCCGAGCTTTGGGCGCTCAAACCCGCAAATCCACTCCGGAAAGAACAAAGTGATAACATACATAAACGTTTTGCTCAAATCTGCGCACTCGCCTCGTCTCGCCATCGCGATGGTGACTGAGCGGAAGCACCACCAATGATCCGAAGCTTCTTTCTCTCGCACCACGTCGCATTTCTGCGCGCCGATTTGTGCAAGTGATGCGTCAGCCCACGCTTCTTGTCCGCCTCTATGCGTGGCACCGAGCTGCGCTAACCGGAAAGGTTGTCCCGATCCACGAGGGCGAGCCGCAATGCGGATGGTTCAAAACGCGGATGGTTAAGAGCGGCCCCTTCGTCCCCGCGTCGATAACGATCCAGCGCGAGGTGGACGAAAACGGCGAGCTGGCAAGCGACGAGCTGCTTGTTTGTGAGGTAAACGGCGAGCGCCGCGATCCGGCCAGGGCATGGCTGTCGATTTGCAAGAACCCGATTAGCCGGGCCGAATACCTCGAGCTCCAAGACCTCCAGCGCCGGCATCCCGAGATGGCGGCGACCCACGCACCGATCCGGCTGCGAGCCGGGCAAATCAGACCATGAAAGGAGCCATAATGTTTGTCTCTGTGAAATTTAATCCGCGGCATCACCGCACCTATACCTACACCTATGACGGCGACCAGCCGCTGCGTCCGGGCGACATAGTCAAGGTCGAGACCAATGACGGCACTAAGGCCGTCACAGTAGCGGCCGTCGATGTGAAGAAGCCGCCCTTCGCTTGCAAGCCCATCGCTTCCGTTATGCTCGAAGGGGAGCTGTGATTATGCTTGACAACGAAAAGGCTGGGATCGGCCATAACAATGGCCCCGTGTTTAACACAGAGATTGTGGAGGCCTTCGCGGCCGAGGCGTCGGAGATCGCGGATGCGGCTAGCGAGTGGGCGGACGTCGAGATCACGACGGCGACCAAAGCCGGCGAGCTGAAGGATTTCCTCGACACGGCCCGGGCAAAGATTAAGGAGATTGAGGAGCGGCGAAAGGCCGAGAAGCAGCCATTCCTTGACGCCGGCCGCGAGATCGACGCCAACTTCAGAAAGGTCGCTGGGATCATCGAGCAGGCTGGCAAGCTGGCAAGAGCGCCCCTCGAAGCCTTCCTGCGGGAGCAGCAGCGCATTGCAGACGAAAAGCGCCGCGCAGAGCAAGTGGCCGCACGCAAGGCCGCAGAGGAGGCGGAGCGCGAGCGCCTGATCGCCGAGCGCAACCGCAACGCAGCTGCAATGGCGGAAGCCGATGAAAAGGCGAAAAAGGCGGCTGAGGCGCGGAAGGCTGCGGAGGCCGAAGCCCGGGTCAAGGTTGCGTCCGCGACCGGCACCGGCACCAACCGCACTGGGCTGCGCACTGTCCGCTCCGCCCGCCTTAGCAACATCAACCAAGCGATGCTGCACTACCGGGATCGCCAAGATCTGCACGATTTAATCGTGCGTATGGCCAACGCCGATATTCGCGCGGCCAAAGGCCATTCAATCAAAATTCCCGGCATCGATATTTATGAGGAGCAAAAGCTGTGAGCACCGCGATTGAAAAGGTTAAAACCAAGCCACTGACCCAAGTGAGCAACGTCAAAGAGCTGCTTTGGAACGAGGCGGCCAAAGCCCAGCTTCAGCAGGTCGCGGCAGGGCATATGAAGCCCGAGCGTATGATGCGGCTCATGGCAAACGCCATGCGGACAACCCCAAAGCTTGCGGAGTGCGATCCTATGAGCCTCTTGGGCGGGCTAATGACCTGCGCGGGGTTGGGTCTGGAGCCCAACACGATCATGGGGCACGCCTACCTAATTCCGTTTAAAAACAACCGCAAAAAGATTACCGAGGTCCAGCTGATAGTCGGCTACAAGGGACTGATCGACCTTGCGCGCCGCTCCGGACACATCTCTTCAATCTCGGCCAACATCCATTACTCAGATGACGAGGTCTGGGAATACGAAGAAGGCACGGAGGCGCGCCTGCGCCACGTCCCGGGCGCGCAGGAGGGCGACAAGCTGCACGCCTATGCCATCGCTAAATTCCGCGACGGGGGACACGCTTATGTGGTTTTGCCATGGGCCAAGGTAGCGAAGATCAGAAACGGCTCACAGGGTTGGCAGACGGCGGTCAAGTACGGGACGACGGAACGCAGCCCTTGGAGCACCCATGAGGACGAAATGGCCAAGAAAACGGCCATCCGCGCGCTTTCAAAATATCTGCCCCTCTCGGTGGAATTCCGCGACGCAGTGACCGTGGACGGAGGGCAAGCAGACTTTGCTTCCTTTGCGATGAACCCCAGCGAGGCGCTGGATGCGGTCCCGGACGATCAGGATGGAGAGACGATTGAGGCGGAGGCTATCCAAGACGCTGAAGGTGAGAGCAGCTTCCAATCGGACTATGAGCAAAGCGAAAAGACGTCCGATGAGGATGCGAAGCGCGCCAAAACACGCGTTGCTGAGGCCAGGTCTGCAAATTCGGAAAGCACACCCCAGAAGAAGAAAGAGGCAACCCCTGACCTGGCTGACGAGGCCGCAGCGGGCCTTGTCGCGCGGATTGTCGCTGACCTAGCCGATTGCGAAGATGCTGACGCGGTCGATGCGGTGATGGCCCTTTGGGAAGATCAAATCGCGACGCTTTCCAGCGCCGCGAGGGTACAGGTTAACCAGGCCGCCGAGGGTGCTACCAACGGAGGGTCAAAATCATGACCATGGATGATCGCCGCAGATCCGACCTGTATCAGGAAATCCTTGAGGACCCAGTAAAGGCCTACAGCAAGTACGCTGGCGGCGAGTTGGGGGAGGGGCTTCGCCGCTGGGTGCCTGCACACATGCGGGCGGGCCTAACGCGCTACATTCTGCTTGGGATTTTGCCCGGCTCTTTTCTTAGCTCGGTGCTTCAAAACGATTTGATCCAAGCGACAGCCAAAGCCGACGAGGTCAACCGAGAGCAGCTCTACAAATACGTGTTGTTTTTGGTGAACTACGCTCCCGCCGGATGCTGCGGCTCCTTGGAGATGATCCAGCAATGGTCGTTGCGTGGCGGTCTTGTGAATCAGTCAGCGCGGGGCAAGGCACCATGCTGACACCCCGCCAGCACGAAGCCCTTGTGTTTCTCGCCGCCTATACCAAGCGCACTGGGTATTCGCCTTCCTTTGGGGAGATCGCCGAAGCGCTCGAGCTTGCCTCAAAATCTAACGTCTATCGGCTGGTTAAGGCGTTGGAAGAGCGCGGCTACATCCGCCGACTTCCGCACCGCAGTCGCGCAATCCAAATCTTGAAAATGCCGCAAGGCAAAACGGAGCAATTATAATGGCCGGCAGCGTCAACAAGGTCATCATTATTGGAAATCTCGGCCGCGATCCCGAGGTCCGTTCCTTCGACAACGGCGGCCAGATTTGCAATCTGCGCATCGCGACCTCTCAGACTTGGAAAGATAAGAACACAGGAGAGCGCAAAGAGCGCACCGAATGGCACTCCGTGACGATCCACAACGATGCGCTCATCCGGTTGGCGGAGCAGTATTTGAGCAAAGGCTCAAAGGTCTACATCGAGGGGCAGCTTGAAACCCGCAAATGGCAAGATCAAAGCGGGCAGGACCGGTACACGACGGAGATCGCGCTCCGACCCTACCGCGGTGAACTGACCATGCTTGACGGCCGCCGGGATGGCGCCGGCGGGGGCGGCGGCCAGGGGGGTGGCTATTCAGGCGGTGGCGCCCGGCCGAGTGGAGACCTGGACGATGAGATCCCCTTTGCCCCGGAGTGCCGCATATGACCCAGCGCTTGGATCTTTGCTTTGAAAAAGGAGCGGCGTGATGGGCTACCCCTTTTTCATCCAGCGCAAAGGAAACGTCTTGGTTCCGACCTCGAAGGCAGGCCAGCTTGCGATAGAAAAGCTGAAGTTTGGCAAACTCTACAAGATCGAGCCCAAGCAGCCGCGCAACCTTGATCAAAACCGCATGTTTTGGGCGTTTATGACCTACGTCGCAGAGGCCTTGAACGACGGACCGACTAGCGCTGAATGGACGGCTGATAACATCAAAGAGGATCTTCTTGTCGCCACAGGGCGCGCGCGCATCCGCTCGATGACGCGCACAGAGCGCCTGCGCCATGACGTGCCGGAGGATGCCATGGCAATTATCGCGCGCCCTGTGTCGATCAGTTTTGCATCCATGAGCGGCGATGAGTTTTCCACATTCATGGACGACGCGATGGCCTACGTCCGCGATCACCTCGTCCCTTGGATCGAGGGCAGCGATCACTGGCCGGAGATCGAAAAAACCCTCGTTGCGAGCTTCATGTTTAAAGGCGATCAAAACGGGGGTGCCCAATGAGCATTTCCTCATCCCTTCCGACTCCATTTGAGGGCCCAGCGCCGATGCAGCGGCTTTGGAACGCGCAGACCGGCCGATACTTGCACCTCTCGGGGAGCGGCGAGACCAGGGACGAAACCTACTCTTGGCTGGGATACAAATATCAGGCGAACAACCTGCGTATCGAGACGGTCAAGCGAGGCGACCCGTGGCCCTACACGCTCCAATCCCGCGACGATCATGTGCCGGGCAAAGAGGGGGGCTGGGCATGATGGCAAGCTTCAAAGCGCGCAATGCGGTCTCGCCCACGATCCGCAAGGCCTCGGCCGGGCAGGAGTGTACCCTGCGCATCGAAGGCATCTGCCGCAACAATCCCGCTTACACGGTCGGCGCGCACCTTCGCATTTTCAACATCGCCGGGATGGGCCAGAAGCCAGACGATCTGTTTATCGTTGATGGATGTGATCGCTGTCACGACGCGCTTGATCGCCGGGGAAATGCGGCTGGGATCTCGTTGCAGGACATTTTGATGGCGTTGATTTTCACGCAGCGGCGGCGCCGGGCGGCGGGGCTAATTTTTCTCAAAGGGGAAAGGGCGTGAGCGGCCTTACGAAATACCAAGGGGCCGCGCATCGCTGCATCGGCCTCTTGGTGCAAAGACATTCTTTCCACGGAGTATCGTTTGCAGAGCCGAGGCTACTGCATGCCTCAACGCAGAACAAGAAGGGCTGACGATGCCACGCAAGCCTGCAACAATCACTCAAGCCGACGTCGCGCGCACCCTTCGCGCGTTTGATCAGGTCGGAATTCCCGTCGAGGTGACCCTTGAACCGGATGGGCGTGTCCGCTTCACGCCGGTTGTTGCCGGTGGGGTGCCGCCTTTTTCTGGATCGCTTGACTACGAGGCGAGGATCGAGCTGTGACGGACGTCATGCCACGTAAATTGCCTTACCTGCATCGCGAAAAAACCCGGCACGGGACGATTACTTGGTACGTCCGGATCGGGCACGGCCCTCGGGTGCGCCTTAGGGCCGCGCCGAACAGTCCTGAGTTTATGGAGCAGTATCGGGCAGCGATTAACGGTGATGTGCCTTCGCCTGCGTCGGTAAAGCCTTCGGGCGATCCGCGAACGCTAGCGTGGCTGGTGGATCAATGGCGCAAGTCCTCCGATTGGGGCAGCAAGGCCAACGCGACGCGGCGGCAGCGTGAAAACCTGCTCCACCACGTACTTGAGAAGAGCGGCCGGGTGCCATTTCGGGCGGTGCGAAAGGAACATATTGTCGAGGGTCGCGAGCGGCGGCAGGCGACGCCCTTTGCTGCAAACAACTTCATCAAGACGATGCGGGCGCTCTTTCGCTGGGCGGTTGAGGCGAAGTTCTTGGATGAGGATCCGACAGAGGGCGTGACGTTCATCAAGACTAAAACTGATGGGTTTTTGGCTTGGACGGTTGACGATGTGGAGCGGTTCCGGGCGCGCTGGCCTTTAGGCACGCGGGAGCGGTTGGCCTTGGAGGTGCTTTTGAACACGGGCCTGCGCCGTGGTGATGCGGTGCGGCTGGGTCGCCAGCATGTGCGCGATGGGGTGGCGACGTTGCGGGCTGAAAAGACGGGGGTGGAATTGTTCATCCCGATCCTTCCCGCGCTTGCGGAGGCGTTGAAGCATGGCCCTAAGGGTGATTTGACATTTATCTGCGGCGCGAATGGCCGGCCGATGGTCAAAGAGAGCTTTGGGACGTGGTTTAAGAACGCGTGCAAGGCGGCGAAGGTCGCGGGTTCTTCGCATGGCTTGCGCAAGCTTGCCGCGACGATGGTGGCTGACCGTGGAGGCTCTGAGCACGAGTTGCAGGCTCTTTTTGGTTGGCAGACGGGTGATCAGTCGGCGGTTTACACGCGCAATGCGAACAAGCGTCGATTGGCCATTAAGGCAGCGATGCGGCTTGCGAGCGGGAGCTAAAATTCCCGCACCTTGTGTTAGGTGCGGGATTTAGCCGGAAAAACCTAAAGAAATCAAAGGGGGAGGGGGCGGATGGTGGGCGACCCTGGAATCGAACCAAGCGTGGGTCTCCCCGGCGGAGTTAC